>JAPULP010000402.1 GCA_027294815.1 Gemmatimonadota bacterium
GGCAGAACTAGCTTAATATGGTATTACTGCCACGGATTGATATTTTGAACACGGATCTGTTCGAGAACAGTCCCGTTAACCGGATCGCTAGCGGAACTATCCGTGTCCGATAAAGATCAATCCGTGGCAGCAATTCCGTATTAAGCTAGTTCTGCCGCGGTGCGATCTTGTATTCCCGCGGAGGCTCCTCGCCCAACAGATGCTCCACGAAGTAATCCCAACGCCGCCGGATGAAATACGGCTCACCCAGGCTGTGCGGGCGATCTGGCGCCCAGATGAAATCGAAGTCCTTGTTCGCTTTGATCAACTCGTTCACCAATTGTATGGTCATCGCCGGATGCACGTTGTCGTCCAGGTCCCCGTGCATGAGCAACAGCTTGCCCTTGAGGTTCTGCGCCATCGTTTGGTTGGCTGAACTCTCGAAGTTGTCCGTATTCGTCAGTGTGTCCCGCACCAGCAGTCCCTGATACTTCTCGGCCCAACCGATGTTGTAGCTCCGATTGTCGTGGTTACCAGAAGTGGACACGGCGACCTTGAAGAAATTGGGATAGCGCAGGAGGGCATCGGTGGAGGAGAAACCACCGCCTGACCCCCCGTAGATCCCCACACGATCAACGTCGATGAACCGGTAGCGCGCCGCAAGTTGCTTGATGGCAGTAATGTGATCCGGTAATCCGTTGTCACCGAAATTTCCATAGTAAACATCATGGAACGCTTTGGATCGGAACGCCGTCCCCATCGCGTTGAGTTGGATGACGACGAAGCCGAGCCGCGACAGCGCGAAGTCTTCCCTTCGTCCCGTCGGTGGTCAGCTGAACCGAATCGCCTCCGCGTTGCGGCCGAATCCACACGTTGTACTCATGAACGAACGCTTCCCACACCGACTCGGGCGACACCACAAACGCCCGCTTGTCCGGCAACGTGTCACCCACCGTGCACCCGTAGGTCTCCAGCATGCAGCGGAACAACTTGTTGCTTGCCGTGAACTCGATGGCGCGCTCGCCGTCCACCAACCGGAAGGTCGTGAAGGGAAGCTTGACTGGGTCGTAGCTCGTATCACTCGCCAGCGACATGGCGGCAGCGAGTCGCGCGTTGTCAAACACGAGTCGGCGGGTATTCCGCACCGGGTCAACGAGCACAAACTCGACCCCGGCGGCGAGCCTGTTGCGGTACCAGAAACGGTTACCGTCCGGCAACCAATTCGGGATGACCTGATCATGCGAAACCAAGTTCGACGCGCGAAGCAGCGTCTCGGCTTGACGGTAATCGACCTGTGCCTCGAGCGGGGCGGCTCCGATGGCCACCGAGAGCATTGTCACTGCTACCGTGGGGAGCGTGGGGTTCACTTTTCACCTCCTGGTGGTGGATCCGGCTGGAACCGGCAGACGTGGGTGACGGCCAGATTCCGTGCAGGCGTCCTGTCCCAAGTTTCCCCGCCGGGCACCTGACCGCAAGATGCTGAGGACGGGCGACCGCCGATTCCGCGATTTTCCGGACCCACACGCAACATCTTGATGACACCGCCCAGGGCATGGACGGTATCGTCACGGCATGTCGCCGAGTTGCTTTTCTCCAACCGCCGAGGCCACCTTATGGGTATGGTTGCCCCCGTGTATTACACCGCCGATATGGTCCGGGCCCTCCCCAACGACGGGAAGCGATACGAAACCGTCCATGGGGAGCTGCTCGTGACACCAGGTCCCCGGGCCTGGCACCAGGAAGTGTTGCAGCGGCTGAACCGCCGGCTGGTCGATTTTCTTGCCGAGTACGTCGTTGGCCACCTCTTCGTGTCTCCGTCCGATATCTCGTGGAGCCATGACACGCTAGTGCAACCGGATCTCTTCGTCGTCGATCTCGAAGAGGCTCGCACTATGGACTGGGCCCAAATGCAAGACCTACTCCTGGTGGTGGGGGTGCTCTCTCCTTCCAGCGCGCGATACGACCGGTTCACGAAGCGGCGGCTCTATCAGGAAGTTCACATCCCTACGTACTGGATCGTCGATCCCGACACTCGATCCGTGGAGGTATGGACGCCACAAGATGAACTGCCGCAAGTGGAGCGGGAACGGGTTGTGTGGCATCCGCCAGGTGTTGACGAGCCGCTAGCGGTGGAACTGGATGAGCTGTTCCGGCCTTTGTAAACCGCTTCGATGAAAAATCTATAAGGAATAACTGCCACGGATTGATCCTTTTCGAACACGGATAGTTCCGCGAACGACCCAGCAAACAGGGCCCTTCCCAAACAGATCCGTGTCCGCAAAAAAATCGATCCGTGGCAGCGCTTCCTATTAGTAGTGGCAGCATTTCCTTATCCTCTACAAGCCAAGGTCAGACAATGGGCAAAATCGAGAAATTGAGTGACGAACAGATTCAGGCACGCTTGGGAGATATCCCTGGATGGAAAATCGCCGCCGCCAAGCTGCATCGAGAGTTTCAGTTCAAGAATTTTGTCGAGGCGTTTGGGTTCATGACGTCCCTCGCTTTGCACGCCGAGGCGAAGGGTCACCATCCGGAATGGTTCAACGTCTACAACCGCGTCGTCATCGACCTCAGCACCCACGACGTCGGCGGTCTCTCCGTGTTCGACTTCGAGTTCGCTGCCGCTGCAAACGGACTTTACGGCCGTTGAGCCAGCCGGAGTTGCATGTTTGGGATCAGACGGTAGAATAGCCGCATCGCCGACGATGCTCCCCACCCGATGGTTTACCGATGCTGAGGATAGGTCGCATGAAAAACAATCCGATCGCCTGCCTGGCCCTCCTGACCGTCGCCATGGCAGCGTGCGCACCGGCCGCTGATGAGGCAGACGACATGACGAGTACCATAGTGGGCCTGCTCGCCGCCGGCCTACCGGTCTTTGGAATCTTTTCCGGCGAGCACACGGCGGAACAGGGCGCGGTCATGGCGCAAAATCGCGAGACGGACTTTGTCTTCTATTCATTGGAGTCGGGGCCGTTCGACATCCCAACCCTGACGACCTATAAGGAAAGCATGACCGAGGCGTCGGGGGAGGAGGGCGCCCGTCCCATGGCGTTGCGCATCCCGCCAATCGGAGAGGGCGAGGAAGCAGCCCGAGATCACGTGCGACAGGGCCTTGCTGCCGGCGTGGAAGCGATCGTGGTGCCGCACCTGGAGTCAGCTGCCCAGGCAGCGGTAGCAGTGAGTGCCATGGGTCCGGACGCCTGGCCCGGCAACCCCGGCGGCCATCTGGTCAGCATGCTGATTGTGGAGGACAAGGTGGGTGTGGCGAACGTCCGTGAGATTGTGAGCACACCAGGCGTGGGGGTCGTCTTTGCGGGGCCCGGGGATTTGCGTCGTGCATACGAGCGCGACATGGAGGCGGTCGAGAACGCTACTCAAACCGTCCTCGCTGCCTGTATGGAATTCGGCGTTCCGTGCGGCATAACCGCGGGCGTGGATGACATCGCGGAACGGCTCGAACAGGGGTTCCGCGTCATCATCGTGACGCAGTCCGAAGCTTTGGCCGTGGGTAAAGAAGCTGCAGGTCGAACGGGCGAGTGAGTAAACCCGTCGGCATCACAACCTCAAACACTCTGGAGTCATCATGGTGAAGTCGATCGTTTCGTTACTGTTTGCCTCGGTTGCGATGTTGCCGGTTCGAGTTTGCGCTCAGGAGGATACACCTCCCGAACCCACACCGTCGCGCTGGGAGAGCCACCATTCCATCTCGGTAAACGGCGAGACGGTCGAGTACGATGCGGTGGTCGGAAGCACGATTCTCCGTGATACCCAAGAAAAAGCAACGGCCGAGCTGTTTTACACGGCTTATTTCCGCACGAATGGCGGCGAATCGTCCACGCGACCGATCATCTTTGCCTACAACGGCGGGCCCGGGTCCGCATCGTTTTGGTTGCACATGGGGATCATGGGACCCCGCCGCGTCGTCACGCCCAACGCGGGACAGCAGGCGCCGCCGCCGTACCCACTCGAAGACAACGAATACACGCTGCTCGACAAAGCCGACATCGTGATGATCGACCCAGTGGGCACGGGGTTCAGCCGCCCCGCCGGTGAGGCGAAGGGAACCGACTTCTGGGGACTGGATGAGGACGCGCGGTCATTGACGCAGTTCATCCGCCGCTTCCTGAGCGAGTACGAGCGGTGGAACTCACCCCGCTACCTTCTTGGTGAGAGCTACGGAACGACGCGCTCGGCTGTGCTGGCCAGGCACCTGCAAGGGTCGAACATCGATCTCAACGGCATCATACTGGTGTCTGCCGTCCTCGACTTCAACACGATCCTGTTCCCGCCGGGAGCGGCGATCCCCTATATCGTCAACGTGCCGTCGTACGCGGTGACCGCCGCGTATCTCGACGCGCTGCCCGGGGGGAAACCGGCCGACCTCGAGGCGTTCATGAAGGAAGTCGAGGAGTGGGCCATGACGGACTACGCAACGGCAATACTCGCCGGCGGAGCCGTGGATCCCCAACAACGCAGTACCGTGCTCGAGCAGATGCATCGATACACCGGGCTCAGCCGCGACTTTCTCGACAAGTCCGATTTGCGCGTATCCGCTCCCGAGTTCGAGAAAGAGCTGCTGAGGGATCAACGTCTCGTGGTGGGACGGCTGGACGCCCGCTTCACGGGACCAACCGGCGATCGGTTGGAAACGACACCGTCACACGACCCTCAGTCGTCGGCCATCAGCTCCGCGTACACCTCCGCGTTCAATACCTACGTGCGCAACGAGCTGGGATACGACGGCGACCGGGAATACGTGCCGAGCGGGATGGCTCGCCCGTGGAACTGGAATCGCGGGAACAACATCGGATTCGGACTGGCGGGTATTCCGAACGTGGCCCCCGATCTCGCAACCGCCATCGAACGGAATCCCAGACTCGAGGTGTTGCTCATCAACGGGATCTACGATCTCGCTACGCCGTACTTCGCCGCCGTGTGGACGATGGACAACATGGGGCTGCCGCCCGACCTG
>JAPULP010000403.1 GCA_027294815.1 Gemmatimonadota bacterium
AGCAGCATGGCTCCGACATTGAGCGCGAGTTGCATTCCCTGCGAGGCCCCAGCGGCCGCGGCATCGATTACGTTTGCATCGCTGCGCTCCACATTTACCCTCCCGCTCTCCGCGGTTTCCGGTGTGGCAGATTCCGGAACCGGCAGTTTTGAAATCACCAATGCAGCCGGAGCGTTCATGACGCTCGCAGTCAGGAGATGTCCGGCGATGTCGGGAAAGTACGGCGACAGCATGCCTACATACGCCGCCATCACACCGCCGGCAATCGTGGCAAAGCCACCAACCATCACCGTGTTCAACTCCGAACGCGTGAGCCGTGCGATGAACGGCTTGATCATGAGGGGTGCCTCGGTCATGCCCACGAAGATGTTCCCCGCCACGGACAGGGTTTCGGCCCCTGACGTACGCATGGACCGCTGCATGACCCACGAGACCCCACGCACCAGACGCTGCAGGATACCGAGGTAGTAGAGCACCGACGTGAGTGCCGAGAAGAAAATGATGGTTGGGAGGACGGAGAACGCGAAGTATGCGCCGGTGTTGGCCCACGCAACTCCCGTCTCCAGTAATGCCATGTCCGACGGGCCGCCGACAGGATTACCGACCGGAACGTTGTTGCGCACCAAATTCCCGAAGATGAATCGTGCCCCGTCTTCGGTAAAAGCCAGCAACTGGGCAAACACGTTGTTGGCACCATCGAACAGCGCCTGGCCTACCGCTGTTTTGAGCACCAAGAAACCGAACACCACCTGCAACGCCACGCCAAAGCCCACGAGCCGCCAACTCACCTTGCTGCGGTCGGAGGACATACTCCATGCGATGCCGATCATCACGGCGATGCCGACGATTCCCATACCTCGTTGGAGCAGCGGTGTATCGAGCCCTTCCGGCGCCAAGGCTTGCTGCACGATCCAGAGTCCGGTCATGTGATGCCCTGAAGTTCCTCTCCGATCCGGGCCACCATTGCAACCTTCTCCTGGTCGGGCAAGAAAGCGCTTTCGAACGCGTTCAGGATCATTCGATCGATTTCCTCACGAGAAAAACCGCATTCGGTGTGTGCCAGCCAGTATTCGTCCGTGAGGGACACACCATCCATCAACGGCCCGTCGGTGTTGAGTGTTACGACACACCCTTTATCGAAATATCGACGCACGGGGTGTTCGCCGACCGATTCGACCACACGAGTGTGTACGTTCGATGACAGACAAACCTCGATCGGAATGCGCTGCTCGGCCACGTAGTTTTCCAGCTCGGGATCCTCGAGTAGCCGTGTGCCGTGACCGAGCCGCTGTACTCCGCATACGTGCAGGGCCTGGCGAATGGAGTCGGGCCCGTCACCTTCGCCGGCGTGGCAGGTGCAACCCAAACCATGCCTCTGGGCGATACGGAACGCCTTCACGTGTTCTTCTGCCGGAAACCCCTGCTCCGCTCCGGCCAAATCAAAACCCACTACTCCCTCATCACGATAGTCGGCGGCCATCTCCGCAAGTCGGCTCGACACGGTGGGTGACATCGTGCGGAGCGCTGTGACGATTACCGAAAACCGCACCCCGGTCTCGGCTGCGCCGCGTGCCAAGCCGGCCAACGGCGCTTCGAACGCCTGCTCCATGCTCATCGCCGGAGTGTGCAGCACAGGACAGTAGCGAACTTCCACGTACTGAATATTTTCGTCGGCCTTGTCCAGCAAGAACTCGTATGCCACCCGCTCGAGGGCTGCGCGCGTCTGCAAGAGCGAAACGGCATAGCTGAAACGCTCGAGATATTCCTCGAGGTTAGCCGCGTTACTCACCAGCATCGCTTCGGCAACGCCCTCCGGATCTTCGGCAGGGGGAGTGAGCCCAGCCTGTCGCGCCAATTCAATGAGCGTCGCCGGTCGCAGGCAACCGTCCAAGTGCACATGCAGCTCGGCTTTCGGCAGCCGCCTTATGAGTTCCTTGGTGAGCGTCAAGGCGCTGGTGCGTCGGTGGATCGACCGCCGCTGACGGTTCGAACGATCATCCCTTCCTCCACGACGGTATCCGGAGAGAGGCGTCGTCCCACGCCGTCGGTGAAATAACCGGATCCACCGCTGAGCGTTTCGCTCAACGAGCGGTCGAAAACGGCCAGGGCGGAACCGACGGTGTGGTCGGCAGGAACCACGACGGCCTGTTCATTAATAAAGATCTTGACCCGATCGGTCATCTGTCGACGCGAAAGCGAGTCACCGAAGTCATCCCGACCGGCTGCGGCAGCCGCCCCAGATAGTTCGCCAGCGCGTCCACCGCAAAAAGACCGACGCGATCGACCTCACGGACCCCTGCCAGCATGTCGAAACCGGCCCCACCCGATGCCAAGAAATCGCTCGTGGCCAGACTGTACGTTTGGTTTCTTCGAAGCTCGGTGTTGTTGGGAAGCCGCACCCGTCGCACGCGATCACCGACTCGTCGACGGGGATCGTACCAAACCGTCATCCCGGCTACATGCACACTCGGCGTCCCGTCCACCAACGCGTGCTCGAGCATCGAGAGGATAACGTCACCGGTCACGGTCACACGGACGACGGTTTGCGATAGGGGTTGGACTTGCGACAACCGGCCGTAGGTGACGGCCCCGGCAGGTAGCCCGGTAAGTACCCGGCCGGTCGCAACCACAGCCAGCTGTGTTCGTGCGCCGTTTCGATATGCGTCCGCCACGAGCCTCCCCAGCGCCGATTCGCCACTTGGCTGCGGATTGAGAGGGACATTGAGCTCGGCGACTATTCGGTTGGCGATGCGGTCGGCATCTGCGCGATACCGCGCCAGCACATTCTCGAGCGTGGGATCAGCCCGGATCCCATCGGACCATACCTCCTGCACGGATGCACGGATGGCGCGGCGACCGCTGGCCAGCGTGACGAAGTCCACGAGCCCGATTTGCGCCCCGTCGGTGCCGGCCTGTACCACATGTATCCCGTTCACGATGGAGTGGACCCTGTCTCCATGAATGTCCCCGACGATGAGATCGACGGCGTTGGGTTCGAGTTGTTGGGCCAAATCGATGAGATCACCCTGGCACGCCTCGCGGCCGCATGTGGCGTTGGCGTGCGCCACGACCACGACGTAGTCGGGTTGGGTGTTGCGCACCGTCCGAAGAACCCGGGTCACTGCGGCTGCCGGATCCGAAAAAGTCAGGCCGGCAATGTTGGCCGGTAGCACCGTGGAAACGGCGCTCGGCGCCGTCACGCCGATCACGGCGATCCGCACACCGCCACGCTCGATCATGGTCCACTCTTCGGCCCAATCAGGGCGGGCGCGCCGGGCGGTCAACTCGAGGTTGGCTGCCAGCCACGGATACGACGATTGGCGCGCCCGTTCGCTGAGCGTGTCAGCCCCCCACGTGAACTCCCCTTCTCCGAACGCGACGGCGTCGTATCCGATGACGTTCAGTACATCGACCATCGGCCGCCCGAAGAATGCGTTTGAGGCAATGTCGCCGCTCAAGTGATCACCGGCATCGAGACGGATGGTCGCGCAGTTGCACCGCGCCTCCAACGAATCCATCCACGCTTTCAGCGCCAACGCACCACCGACGGCGCGCCCTCGCGACCACGGTGTGGTACGCGGCTCGATTCTGCCACCCAGAGCCGTGGTTACCAAAACCCTCAGCACCGTGCGGTCACGCGCGCTCGCCGGTGGTGGCCCGAAAAACTCACGCAACGCTGCGACGGCCCCGGCTGGAGCGATTCTCCAATTGGCATTGAAATAGGAAGCCGAGTCGAGTATGCCCCGCCGCTCCACTTCCGCAAGCAGAAGATCGCGCATGCGTTCGTCGCGTATCGCCACGACCGGGAGTCTCGCGAGCATCGGGTAACCACCGCCGCCCACCCGCCGAAAACTGCTCAGCGCCAGCGTGAACGTGTCCCTCGTCGTCACCAGACGTTCGTTGTAAACCAATTGCCGAATGCGAGAACCGACGGGCCGCGTGACGTCGATGACGTAATTCAGGCCGCTGACAATGTCGAAGTCCTGTCCCCGAAAATTCGGATCGACGGTCGCGCGACCACCTCGGCCGACCGTGAAGTACTCGGCCGATCGCTCGAGAAAGTCCCGCAACGTCCCACCGTCAATGCGTACCGACACGGGCGTGCTCTCGTCGGGATAGAGACCGAACACGTTGCGCCGCCGCATCCGTCCCGGTCCGAAGTAAACACCGAGATTGAACGCAGGGGTGGCCGACAGCTGCGCGCCGACACTGCGACGCTGCACGTCGTTGATGAGGTCGATGACCGGGCTACTTCCGACTCGGGCGAACCGCGCCGACCAACGCTCCGTGACCTCGGCCACCGGCGTGTTGGCCCATATCTGCACGACGTTGTGCGACGTGCTGAGGCGCCGGGTAAGACCGGCGTGAGGCGGAACATCTTCGAGCGAGATCTCTTCACTGGTAATGCGAACGACACGAAACGGTTGCGACTCGCCCAGCCGCACCAACACGATCCGGGCGATCGTCACGCTACGGGTTAGAGGACGAGGCTGCATGAAGTGCACGCCGTTCACGGTGACGTTCACGACATTGCGATGAGAGTGGCCAAGGACGACGAGATCGGGTTTGACCGGCAACTCGGCGAATCTCGCGGCGACGTTCTCCTCACCGACGCCTGTCGGGTCATAGGAAGTCGGTCCGCCCATGCCGCTGTGTACGACGACAACCGTCAGCTCGGCGCCCGCCGCAACCAAATCGTTCATGGCCTGTTGGGCTTCCGGAATAATCGGACGAACGACGTATCGTCCGGCGAGTTTCGACCGGTTCCACACCATGGCGCCCGGCGTGGTGAAACCCGCAATGCCAACGGATACGCCGCGCCGATTCACGATGGTCACACCCCCAAATGCCCGCCGTGGGTTGACCTCTGCCGTGTAAATGTTCGCACTCAACACGGGGAACGTCGCCCCGTTCATGATCGCCAAAAACGTATCAAGACCGAAATCGAAATCGTGATCGCCCACGGCAAGCGCGTCATACCGTAGCACATTCATGGCATCGATCACGGGATGTCCGCGAAGCGCGGATTCGGTGGCGAAGTAGGTTGAGAACAGATCACCCTGCAGGAGACCACCGGCATCGACCAGAACGACTCCTCCCGGGATAGCACGTCGGAGCGAATCGACCACGGTGGCAACGCGCGTGAGTCCCCACGGCGCTTCTGTGTCGGTCACGTAGTCCCAGTGCATCGCCCGACCGTGAATGTCCGTAGTGGCCACCACGGCGACGCTCACCGTGTCCTGCGCCGCTGCAGCAAAGACACACAGGAAAGGGAGAAACGATCCGGCCGCAAAGCGAGTCAAGACATTGTTCATAATCAGCCTGGCTCCTCCAATGGGGACCCGCCGCTCATCCAGAGCTACACCATTTCGCATACGTCGGCGTGTCGAGCGGGATCCGCGAGAACCTCGCTCAACGTCGCTGTGTGCCTGTCGAGGCACCGCGCTAGCGCCAACGCCGACGACGTACCGAGCCGTGTGGCGCCGGCCGCCAACATCCCCAACGCCGTTGCGCAATCACGAATTCCGCCAGCCGCCTTCACGCCACATGCGTCTCCGACCACAAACCGCAACAGCTCCACTGCTTCGCTGGTCGCACCACCTGCCGGGTGAAAACCCGTAGAGGTCTTGACGAACCTCGCCCCGGCCCGCTTTGCCACCAACGCCCCGTGGACAATCTGCAGCGGCGTGAGCGCCGCCGTCTCTAAGATTACCTTCACCGCGCGGCCGGCCGCTGCCTCCACCACACCTCGTATATCGTCCTCGGCGTGGCTCCACTCTCCACCCAGCATCCGCGCGATGGGAGCCACCATGTCGATTTCGTGCGTACCCGCATCGACAGCGGCTTTTGCCTCCCGCACCTTCTCGACTGAGGGCATCGCGCCGAGCGGAAAACCCACGACGCTCGCAACACGCACGTTGCCGTCACGGAGTCGGTCGGCGCACAACGATACCCACGACCCATTTACGCAAACAGCGGCAAAATCCCATTCCAAAGCCTCGTCACACAGGGTTTCGATATCCGCCTTGGTGGCGTCGGATCGAAGCAACGTGTGATCGACACAGCGCGGGAACCGCGCGTGAGCCGGGAGCAAGGAGCCGCGAGCCCGCATCCCCACCCCACCCGGCCCGCGTTTACGCTCCCGAAAGTCGGCCAGGACGCCGCGGGCGAGGTCATCGCGTTCGAGGTCGTGGGGACGCTGGCCGCACACAGCCACTAATACCGCCACGGCTGACGAGTGGCGAACACGGCCGTGTGCCGCCGCGTGGCCGCCAGCAAATCAGGCTTCGAGAACACCTTGATCAACACCGCTCCCACGATGAAACCCGACAAGTGCGCCATGAACGCGACTCCGCCACCCGACTGCACGCCCGCCAGAGACGGTAGCCCTCCCAAGAACTGGAGCCCCGCCCAAAACAGCAACATGAAGTAGGCCGGCAACCTGACCCGCGTGATGAAGAACCCGAAGAAGATGAGGGTATGGACCGTCACCCTCGGGTAGAGCACGAGGTACGCGCCCATGATCCCGCTGATGGCCCCTGAGGCTCCCACCAGCGGCAATGGTGACGACGGGTCCGTGAGGATTTGTCCCAGTGCCGCAAGCACGCCGCACACCAGATAGAAACCCACGAACCGGCCGTGGCCCATGGCGTCCTCGATGTTGTTTCCAAACAACCAGAGGAACCACATGTTGCCGATGAGGTGGAACCACCCGCCGTGAAGGAACACCGACGACACGACCGTGAACCAGGCCGCGTCCGCAGCCCCAGCGCAGAGCGTGAGCGGACCCCGAGGGGTCATCACGGGTTGCACGGGGTTCCCGAGCAGACGGGCCGGGATGACCCCCAGCTCGCACACCGACTGAGACAGGCGAGGCTCGGCGCCTCCACCCTGGAAAACCAACCAGATAAGTGACGTGACGCCGATGATCACCAGGGTGACCACCGGCGTCAGCAGGGTCGGATTGTCGTCCTTGTACGGGAACACCCAAAAAACCTAGGGCTCGCCTAAGTGCAAGTCAATCATACAAATGGCCACTTTCGGGCGATTTTTGCCTCGTCTCCTGCTGTCAGTTTGGCAGTGTTTTATGGTACATAGCTTGCTCTTGCGACCAGTGGGTTATTCTACGCATCTAACAATTCGTGAAGGAGTCGGGCTGATGTC
>JAPULP010000404.1 GCA_027294815.1 Gemmatimonadota bacterium
ACGGTGCTCAAGACGCCCGACATGTTGCAGCGTGAGTACGCGCGCGAAGCGTTGAAACTGGGCCTCGTGCTCGAGGAACGGCTGGGGACGAACCCGTACAAGTTCGGCATGGTGGGTGCGACCGACACTCATACGTCCCTGTCGACCGCCGAAGAGGAGAACTTCTTCGGGAAATCCACCAGCGTGGAGCCGTCCGCGACGCGGGTCGCGCACCCCTTCGCCTCATCAGACCTCGCCACCTGGGACGGCAACATGCTCGTCGCCTCCGGCTATCAGGGAGTGTGGGCGAGAGAGAACACGCGAGAGTCGCTCTTCGACGCGATGATGCGCAAGGAGACCTATGCCACGACGGGGCCGCGAATGGCGGTGCGCTTCTTCGGTGGCTGGGAGTTCAACGAGGATGATCTGCGTAGCCGCGCGCCCGCCTTCCGCGGCTACGAGAAGGGTGTGCCCATGGGGGGCGAGCTGTCGAACGCACCCCGCGGCCGGTCGCCGACGTTCCTCATTGCGGCGCTGAAGGACCCCATCGGGGCCAACCTCGACCGCGTCCAGATCATCAAGGGCTGGATGGATGACGACGGCGAGACCCACGAATTGGTCTACGACGTCGCCTGGTCGGGGAACCGCCGGCCCGGTGCCGACGGCAAGCTGCCCCCGGTGGGCAACACGGTTGACCTCGAGGCCGCCAGTTGGACCAACACGATCGGGGACTCGGAGCTCGCCACGGTCTGGACCGACCCCGATTTCGACCCGGATCAGTCCGCCTTCTACTACGTGCGCGTGCTCGAGATTCCGACCCCCCGCTGGGTCGTGTACGACCGGGTCCGCCTGGGTGCCGTGCTCCCCGAAGGGACCGAGCTCATCGGTCAGGAGCGTGCCTACACGTCGCCGATCTGGTCCACGCCGTGAGCGCGTTGAGAACCCACGCGGCGGCACGTGGAGCCGAACTTCGAGTTCGCCGCAAAGTTCGTTTGGCGCTAGAAAGAGGAGAACCAACACCATGAAAACGCTTAAGACGACAATCTTCGTGTTGATTGCGTGTGCATTAGTGCCCTGCTTTTCGCCTGCATACGCTCAGGAAAGGCCGAACGTCGTCCTGATGCTCGCCGACAACGTCGGATACGGCGACATCGGCGCCTTCCAAGGGGGCGAGATCCGTGGCATGCCGACCCCCCGCATCGACCGGCTGGCGAGCGAGGGGCTGACGCTCACCCAGTTCCTCACCGAGCCGGGCTGCACCCCGTCCCGCGCCGGGCTGATCACAGGGCGCCACGCCCACCGGAGCGGCCTCGGCTCGATCATCGTCGCGGGAACGCCCAACACGCTGCGGGACGAAGAGATCACCATGGCCGAGCTGTTCAAGAGCGTGGGTTACGCGACCGCCATGACCGGCAAGTGGCACCTGGGTGAGGAGGAACAGAGCCTCCCGACGAACCAGGGCTTCGACGAGTACAGGGTCGGTATACTGGGAACGAGCGATGCAACGCTATACCGACGGAATATGGAGAGGGCCGGATTACCCGCTCAAGTAGTCGACGGGGCGGCACCGTGGATCTGGGAAGGGGATTCGCAGAACGGTCTGACGCGGGTTCGCGAGTACACTGTGGAGTACCGGAAGCAGGTCGAAGGGGACATCGCCCAGGCTTCCATCAATTTCATCAACGAGCTGTCGCAGCAGGAGGAGCCCTTCTTCCTCTACATCGGCTTCACCCACAGCCACTACCCGAGCGTGACCGCGCCGGAATTCGAGGGCCAGTCGCCCGCCGGGCCGTACGGCGACGCGATCATGGAGCTCGACTACCGTACCGGCCAGGTGCTCGACGCGATCGAGGAGGCAGGAATCGAAGACAACACGATCGTGATCTGGATCTCGGACGACGGTGCTTCCCCGCTGACTGGTCCTTCCGCCTCGCGCGGCGGCTCCAACGGTATGTGGGCGGGCGAGCTGGGCGACGGCAGGGAAGGCTCGCTCCGCACTCCCGCCATGATCAAGTGGCCTGGTAGAATCGAGCCTTCCAAGTCGAACGGCATGGTGTCGATTCACGATTTGTTCACCACCCTGGGCAACATCATCGGGGCCGAGATCCCGACCGACCGGGCGATCGACGGCGTCGACCAGACTTCCTGGGCCAGCAGCAACGCTCCAACAGGGAAAGCCTGATCACGTTCCTCGGCGACGAGATCGTCGCCGTGCGCTGGCAGCACTTCCGCATCTACCCGAAGCAGTTCACAGAGACCGACGGCATCCCGCCGATGACCGGAATCTTCGGCACCCGTACGGAGACCAACCTTTACCCCCTCGTGTTCAACCTTTTTGCCGACCACAAAGAGGAGTACAACATCCTGGCGGACCACGCCTTCGTAATCGGGCCGTACCTGCAGATCATCGCCGCCTATCAGCAATCGCTGGTGAACGATCCGAATCCGCCGCCGTTTTCGATGACGGTGTTTTAGTCGTGGGTCAGGCCGATTGTAGACTCCTACCGCTTCTGGCCGCAATGGCGGTACTCGCCTGTGGCGCTGGCGTGTCCGGCACCTACGACCTCGTATCCGTCAACGGCGAAGAGCTCCCGTTCAGCGCCGAGTTTTTTGGCACGATCACGTTTACTTCGGGGTCGCTAGCCCTGACGAGCGATTCAACGTTTACAGCCACACTACTAACGAGTTACGGCGCTGACGGGGATCCAGAGCCCCTCAACATCTCGGGCACTTTCACGCTTGATGAGTCCGACGTCATTTCCTTTGCCCCAGGACCCGAATCCGACGACGAGGAGCCATTCGAAGCGACGTGGGACGGCGATCAGATAACTGTCTCAATCGTCGACGATAGGTTGGTTTTCCGGCGTCGGCTTCCTTCTTCGGGTTACTAGCGCAAACTCTGTGGGGCAGGGGAACCGCCGCTCTAGTGGGCGCCGCAAGAGACGCAACGCCGCCTCGGACCGGAACTGTGCATGGGACCAAAGTCCAATATCGTTTCGATGAATTGGCCGCGATTTTCTCTGCATGAGCACTCCAGACCTGTGGGCCGTTCTACACGGCATCGTATTCGGGGGCATATTCCTGCTTGGGTTCGGGGCGGGATTCGCCGCCCT
>JAPULP010000405.1 GCA_027294815.1 Gemmatimonadota bacterium
ATCAAACTTCGGCTCACGATCCGCTCAACGGGTACATCCCGGTGGGTATGACGCTCGAGCAAGCGTCGGCACTACGTACCTCCGACCCCGACGATTACCTAGCGCGCTCCTGCAGATCCATCGAGACGCATGTCCGTGCGATGCTCGCCATGCAAACGGCGGGTGCCGTCACGTTCGACTACGGCAACAACATTCGAACCGTCGCCCACGACCATGGTCTTCGGCAGGCATTTGACATTCCAGGATTTGTGTCCGAGTACGTCCGACCACTGTTCTGCGAAGGTCGTGGTCCGTTTCGTTGGGTCGCGTTGTCCGGCGAACCGTCAGACATTCACCGCACCGATGACCTCGTGGTCGAAATGTTCCCCGAAAACACGCATCTGGTGCGGTGGATCCGCATGGTGGCCGAACGCGTCGCGTTTCAGGGCTTGCCGTCACGGATCTGTTGGTTGGGACAGGGAGAGCGTGCCCGTTTCGGGTTGGCTCTCAACGACTTGGTGGCGAGTGGGGAAGTCACGGCGCCGATCGTCATTGGGCGGGATCATCTCGATACCGGGTCCGTCGCTTCACCGTTTCGCGAGACGGAAGGCATGCGTGACGGTTCCGATGCCGTTGCGGATTGGCCGATTTTGAACGCGCTCTTGAACACGGCCTCGGGCGCGTCGTGGGTGTCGTTTCATCACGGCGGCGGAGTGGGAATGGGCAATTCCCTGCACGCCGGCCAGGTCATCGTGGCCGACGGCTCGAAAGAGGCCGCGGTTCGGCTGCAAAGAGTTCTCACGAACGACCCGGGCATCGGGGTCGCCCGGCACGTTGATGCCGGTTATGAGCAGGCCGTTGAAACTGCGAAGGAACACGACCTGAAGATTCCGATGCGGGAACCGTTACCTTGACCACGCTCCTCCTCGGCGCGTCTCAGGTTGTCACGTGCCGCGGGCCCGCTCGGGCGCGTCGTGGTGCGGAAATGGCCGACATCGACGTCATCGACAACGGTGCGATCGCCGTCGGCGACGACGGCAACATTCTCGACGTCGGTCGCGGCGGCGACATGCGTGCGGCATTCCCATCGGCCGAGATCGAAGAAGTCGAAGGTGTGCTGTTCCCCGGATTCGTGGACTGCCATACGCACGCGGTGTTTGGCGCGCCGCGTGTGGAGGATCACGAGCGGCGGGCCCGTGGCGTCGGATACAAAGAGATTGCAGCAGCCGGTGGCGGCATCTTGTCGTCTGTGCGGGACGTTCGGGCCAAGTCACCGAGCGAGCTCGAGGTACTGACACGGGCGCGACTCCAGATGCTGCTTGCCCAGGGCTCCACCACGGTGGAAGTGAAATCGGGATACGGTCTATCGCTCGATGCCGAACTGAAACAGCTCGACGTCATCCGCGCGCTGCACCACCAACGGCCGAATTTGATTGCCACCTTCCTCGGGGCTCACGAGGTCCCGGCCGAATATCGTGACGATCGCGATGGCTATGTGGACCTCGTCGTACGCGAGATGTTGCCGGCCGTCGTGCAACACGGGCTCGCGCGTTTCTGTGACGTTTTTTGTGAACCGGGCGTCTTTACCCCGGGACAATCACGCACAGTCCTCACCGCCGCCCTCGAACACGGCCTCCGTCCGAAGTTGCACGCGGACGAGCTGGACGGTTCGGGCGGTGCCGAGCTTGCGGCGGAGCTAAACGCCGTGAGTGCGGACCATCTGGCGGCGATCTCCCAGGCCGGTATCGATGCGTTGGGGAATGCGTCGGACACCGTCGCGGTGTTGCTTCCCGGAACGATGATGTTTCTCGGCCGAGAAGGGCGAGCACCCGCTCGGCGCCTCATCGACGCCGGGGCCGCGGTGGCGCTGGCCACCGATTTCAATCCAGGCAGCTCACCCGGAATGAGCCTCCCCCTCATGACCACGATGGGAGTGTCCCAGCTGGGTCTCGTGCCGGCCGAGGCCGTCATCGGTATCACCGTCAATGGGGCCGCGGCCGTCGGCGAGGCGAATCGGCGTGGCCAGCTCGCGAAAGGGTTTGCCGCCGATGTCGTGCTGGCGTCTGTCGCCGATTGGCGCGAGCTTCCCTACTGGTACGGGGTCAATCTGGTTGCTGGGGTGTGGGTCGGCGGCGCGGCTTGTCACCCAAGTCTAAAGCCTCTAAATTCAGCGTCTTAGCCTGTTCAGCACCACTCAAATTTTGCGTTGAGGTCGGTCCCCTGGCTCTAAACGTCGACAAGCTCAAGGACAAGGCTCGCAAGCTCGAGTTGAAGGAACAGCCCGCGAAGGCCATCGAGGTCTACCTCAAGATCATCGAAGACCTCGAGGGCACTCCCGATATGGATCACGAGCTGGCCGTCTATAACAAAGTCGGTGATCTCTACCTCAAGACCACCGAAGTGAATGCAGCGGTCGAAATGTACGAGCGTGCGGCGCACCGGTACGTCGACTCCGGGCTGCCGAACAACGCGATTGCGCTCTGTAACAAAATCCTCCGAAACGCCCCCGGACGAACGGCAACATATCTCATGTTGGGCGAACTCATGCTTCAGCGTGGGTTTAGCTCGGAAGCGAAGCGGTACTTCCTCGAGTACGCGCAGCGGATGAAGAACGCCGGTCAGGTGTTGCAGGCCTTCCGGGCGCTCAAGACGTTCGCCGATGCGTCGTCAAGGAACGATGACGTGCGCGGGATGCTTACGGAACAGCTCGAGGTCGCAATTGAAGAAAACCCCGACGACGAGGGTCTCAAGAAAGTCTTCGAGCAGTTCACCGGTCGCGCATCGACGGTAATCGAAGCCGTGAGGGACACAGGCGGCCAACGGGCAGTGGGTGGCCCTGACCTCGTGTTCATCGATCTGGACGCGGACGTGGGAGACGACTCGGGCGAGTCGACGGTGGAGACCGGCTCGTTGGAGATAGAGTCGACGGCGGTCGCCGATGATGAGCCGGCCGTGGGGCAGGGGGTGGAGGCCGAAGTCAGTGACGAGGGGTCACTGGAGATCGAGCGTTCGTTCGATCAGGAAGCTGACGAAGAGGGGATCGGCATCGTAGAACTCGATCCGCCACCCGACCTCGAAATGCCCAAGGTAGACCCGTTGGTGACCGATCACGTCGAGTTGGACGAAGTCCCCGTTCTGGAAGGCATCGGATCCGACGACGTCGGGTCGCTCGTGGACGACCCCCCGAGCACCTCCGCCGAGAGAACCAGCGAGCCGCTTGCTGCGGACGAAGTGGTTTTCGTCACCGACGACTCGACCGATGCGCGTCGTTCGGCCGAGCTTCCTGAACTCGATGTTCCGGAACTGGATTTGGCAGGTTTCGATGCACCCGGTGCGACCGTTCCGCGTAGTGATGTGGCGGCCGCCGACGCGGGAGGAGATCCGCTCGCTCCTACGGAAGCCAAAGGGGCCGACGAGAATCTCGAAGACTATCTACGTGGCACCGGTGCGTACGTGCTGGACGACTCGCCTGACGCTACGGTGGAGAAGTTCGATACGTTCCCGGCGCTCGATGAAGGCACGGAGATCCCCGACTTGCCGGCCCAACCGGAGCGAACCCTCGAAGTTCTCGAGGCGGCGGTTGCCCAAAATCCCGGCGACCCGATGGCCCGTCGAGATCTGGCCGAAACGCTGCTCGAACAGGGAGATCGGGACCGCGGGCTCGACGAGCTCGATATCGCCCTCGACGTGTACGAGGCGTCGGGCAATTGGGACGGGGCCACGAGCGTGGCAACCGAAATCTTGCGGCTCGAACCCAACTCCGTACCGCACCTGCAGAAACAGGTTGAATTCGCCTACCGTCGCGGTGACGAAGCACAGCTCGTTCCGGCGTATCTCGATTTGGCAAACGCCCTCTTCAGCGCGGGATCGATGATCGAATCCCGCACGGTGTACGAGCGCGTCCTCGAGCTCGATCCCGGCAACCAGGCCGCCAAAGAGGGAATCGCTACCGTCGACCAGATGGTACCGCCGAAGGGCAAGGCGGCGGGTGGGGACGCTGCACCGACGACCGCCAAGGCGGCAGCGGATACCGAGGTCGAGCAACCTGCCGCGCCGGCCGCCTCAGGCCGGGCGTCTAGCTTCGTCGATCTCGGCGATTTCATCCTGGGCGACGAAGAAAAGAAGTCCACCAGGATGGTTGGCCGGGACGAGCAGTCGGGCGATGAGCAGCGCGACTTCAGCCTCATGTTGAGCCAATTCAAGAAGGGTATCGAGGAGAACATCGACGAGGCGGACGCGCAGGCGCACTACGATCTCGGCATCGCGTTCAAAGAAATGGGCCTGTTGGATGAGGCTATCTCGGAATTTCAAAAGACCGTTCAGGCCGAGGATATGCGTCTTCGAGCGGCCGAGGCGCTCGGTTTGTGTTTCTACGAAAAAGGCCAACTCCAAGTCGCAGCAACGATCATGCGCCGCGCCGTGGAGGTGGACCGAAGCGGCGACGAGGCAAAAATTGGACTGCTGTACTGGCTTGGTCGCTGCGAAGAGGAGCAATCGAAGCCGGTCGATGCTCTCGTGTACTATCAGCGCGTTTTCGCGGTTGATATCCACTTCCAAGACGTAAGCAATCGAGTTAGCACGCTGTCGAAGGCGGGACGCTGAACGTGCCCTCCGAACTCGCATCGGTCGACCTCGCGACGATCCAGGAACCCGTCCGCGACGAGTTGGACGGCGTAATGGATGAACTGCGGCGTATCATCGTTGCCGACTTTCCCCTCATCACTGAGGTCAACGAGCACCTGCTTCACATGAAGGGCAAGATGTTTCGTCCGACTCTGTTGCTGCTGTCGGCGCAGGCGTCTGGAGGAGAGCTGACTCCTGAAGACGTGACGTTGGCCGCGGTCGTCGAACTCATCCACCTCGCGACGCTGGTACATGACGACTCGGTGGATCATTCGGTGCTACGGCGGGGACAGCCAACCGTCAATGCGATGTTCAGTCACCAGATTGCGGTCATTATGGGGGATTATCTCTACTCCCGCGCCATGATCGAGCTCGTCGAGATCGACGACAAAGTTCCGTTGCGGGTCATGAGTCGGGTGACCAACGAGATGACGGTTGGCGAGATGCGCGAACTCCAGGCCCACGACACTCTGGATTATTCCGAGGACGACTACGATGCGCTGATCCAGTACAAAACGGCGTCACTGATGTCCGGCGCATGCGAAATCGGCGCACGCCGTGCGGCGCGTGAGATCCGCCCTCGGTTGCGACGTTATGGCGAGTTACTGGGGCGGGCGTTCCAAATTACGGACGACGTGCTCGATTACACCGAGACCGAGAGCGTGACCGGGAAGCCGAGCGGTCTGGATCTGCGAGAACACAAGATCACGCTGCCACTCATTGCGGCGCGCGATCACATGTCTCAGAGTGAACGGGCTCGGGTCGAGCGGCTCATGAGCGATCCGGAACCGTCTGACGAGCTGGTCGCCGAAATCATCGCAACGGTGCGACGGGTGGGAGGAGTCGAAGTGGCGCGCGAAAAGGCGCAGCAGTTGGCATTGCTCGCCGAACGAGAGCTGGAAAGCATTCCCGAGAGTCCGGCCCGTGAAGCGCTACGCGGGGGGTTGGCCCATGCCGTCGACCGGCGGAGCTGATTGATGGCGATCGGACCAAGACGGGCCGGTTTTTACGTAGCCGTCCTCGCGATCGGATTCGTGGTGGGTGGGTTTCTTTCCACGCTAATGGATCGATTCCTGCCCCAAGGACCGGCAAAGGAGTTCTTTACTTGGACCGTGCATCCCTCCATTGGGCCCTTTCATGTTAACTTACTTTTGGTGAACATGACCTTGGGCCCCATCGACCTCCACGTGTCGTTGCTGGCTCTGGTAGGCGTAATTCTGGCCTACCTGATAGCCCGGTCGCTTTTCTAGGGGGCGAAGATGCCATTTAATGTTGGTCCGTGGGAGCTGTTGCTGATCCTACTTGGCCTGCTACTCGTGTTCGGAGCCAAGAGGCTGCCCGAAATGGGAGCGGCGATGGGGAAGGGAATTCGGGAGTTCAAGAAGAACATCTCGGAAGTCAAACAGGAACTCGATCGCCCGGCCGATACCGACACGCCGCAGCGGGAGATCGACCAACCGGCGAGTAGCAGCGGAGATCCGAAAAAGCTCTCGGAATAGGACGGAAAGACTGAATGACGGAATGTGCCGTCAATTCAAAAGAGCGAATGACCGTGCTGGCCATTCGCTCTTTTTCCTTCCGTCCTTCCGTCCTTAGAATCCCAGCGGACTAAACGGCCCCCGGTCTCCGATCTTTGCTTCCAGTTCCCGCTGCGCACGTTCGAGCTCCCGGCGGCGATCGTCAATATCCGCCCCTTGTCGAAGCGACAGCATGAACCGCCGCAGGCGGTCCTGTCGCGCGTTCTGCAGTACCAGCGTCCGGCGAATCTCCATCTCCGAGGCGAAGGAGCTGCTGTCGGCAAGGTACTTGGCAGTCGGCTCCAGAAAGTAGATGGCATCGCCGGCTTCGACCGGACCACTCGCTTCGCCCACGCCGAGCCCGAAGCTCGTGCCCACGACCTCCGGGAGGAAGGCGACGCGTGGATCCGGATCAATACGACTCATCGGACCCATCGTCGTGAAGTTCAACAGGTGTACGATCGCAACCTCGGCTAGGGATTCCCCGGCGCGAAGCCTCGTCTCGATGTCAGCGGCCAGCTCGCGCGCAACCTCCCACTTCCTTGCCGCCACGGCTGCCTGCCGAACCTCCTCCTCCACTTCCGCGAACGGCGGGGTGCCTTCCGGCCGTACGCTGTCGAGACGGAACAGGTGGAAGGCGGACGCCGTCTCGATGACTTCCCCGATCTCGTCCGGAATCGCTGCGAACGCCCACATAACTGCGTCGGGTATGGCCCGCCCGTCCAAAATCATGCGATTGCCTTCAACGGCGACGGGCGCGGTCAACACCGGGATCCCTAGCCTGTCCGCTACGTCGTCCAGCGCCCCTGGGTCATCCTGTTCGGCCGCGAACAAGTCCATCGAGTCTGCCCGACTCTCCACCGCGTCGAGGTGCTCGCCGGCCAACTCGATCGGAATGAGTATGTGGCTCGCATGAATACTGTCGCTCGTGAGGCGTTCCCGACGAATAAGGTGGAATCCAAAATCGGTCGGGACCGGCTGCGAAATCTCGCCGTCGCGTAGGGCTAAGACCGCCTCTTCGAACTCAGCGACAAACCGGCCGCGAACGGCGACTCCGAGATCACCGCCGTTGATGCCGCTCGCCGAATCAGCCGACTCTCGCTGAGCAAGGTCGGCGAATTCGGCGCCGTCGACAATCTCCTGTCGCACGGCATGCGCCCGCTGGAGCGCGGCAGCGGTGTCAGCACTATTGGTAATGCGCGATGTCGTGATGTAACTGGTGTAGACGCCGGCGGGCCGTTCGAATTCTTCAGTGTGCGTGTCGTAATACTCGCGCACCTCGGTGTCGGTTAGCGTGACCTGCGAATCCGCGACAAGGGCATACGGGTCCAGCTCCAAGAGCTGTATCGTCACCGAATCGTTTTCGTCTTTGTACATCTGCCACAGCTTGGCGTTCGTGACGTACACGTCGGTGATCAACTGCTCGTACAGCTTGTTGCGGGGTATCTCCTCGCGGTAGCGGGCTTCCAAGGCGAACATGAAATCCGGTTGGACGTTCGATGCGAGGAAGCGCTGGTACCTTTCGAGGTCGAACGCCCCGTCCGTCTGGAATTCCACAGCCCGCATCACCTCCGGGGGCGGTGAAAACCGTGCGGCCGAAATAATCTCATCGTCGGAGACACGGATGCCGCGGCGGTCGTACTCCTGCTGGAGCAGTATCTGCTGAATCAATCCCTCGAGGACGGCGTCTTCGAACGCCCGTTGTTCCTCGAGCGAGTACCCGTAGCCACCCTCGAATTGTCGCTGCTCCTGCGCGACCCGTAACGCGTTGTAGTAAGTCTGGAGGGGGATCTTCGACCCGTTGACACGGGCGGCTGCATCACCAAGTGACGCGCCTCCTTGACCCGTCACGTCCATTCCTACGTCGAAAACCATCCATCCGGCGAATGCCACCGCCACGAAGAGCATGATCCATTTTGCGTTAGCGCGCATCGACCGCATCACCATCGACTACACCTGCCTCAAAATTGCGGTTGGAGAGGGCCTAAGTCTAAGTATGACAACGTGAAAACTCAACCCAGCCGGTTGACAGCGATCGCCGCCGATGGGTAAGTTGGGGCTTCCCGATACCACTCCCAAGGACGCCGCTCCCCGATGGCCCATCAGAGCGAACTCGACAAGCTCAAGAGACGTTACGAAGAAAAACCTTCCCAATGGTTTGCAGCACTCGCCGAGGAGCACCGGCGCGCCGGTGATGTCCAACGTGCCCTTGAAATACTACGCCAGGGACTGGAGCAGCGTTCCAATTACGTCAGCGGGCATATCGTGCTCGCACGGTGCCTGTTGGATCGGGGCGAGGACGAGGAAGCCCAACAGGTCTTGGAGCGAGTTCTGGAGTTGGATCCGGAAAACGTCATCGCGCTGAAGGTCCTCAGTGAGATTGCCGAGCGAGGGGGCGATCCCACGGCGGCCCGCTCCTGGTTGGAACGCCTCCTCGAAGTTGATCCGATGAACGAAGAGGGGCAGCAGCTGTTGGAGCGGCTGGCTGAGGCACCGGAAGCGGCGCCTTCGGACAGCCCGCCGCCGTCCGACCTACCTGCGCTGGAGACAGAAGGGGCGGTAGAAGCAGTAGAGGCAGGGGAGGCAGGGGAGGCAGGGGAGGCAGTGGAGGTGGTGGAGTCGGTTGGGGTGGAAGAGGCAGGGGGGGCAGCAGAGGCAGTTGAACCGGCCGAACCGCCCGTGCTATTGGATAGCACGGTGCCGGAGCCGGCCATTGAGGCTGCCGATGTGGCGGCCCCGGACGCTGTCATACCGCCACCGCTGGTGTTGGACTCGTTCGACGCCTCGGGGGCGGAGGCGCCCTCGGACCCCATCGAACTCGTCGAGGAGGGGGGGGGGCAAGAGCCAGCCCCAGCCTTCGAGATCGAGCGCACTGGGGAAATGCCGGCCATCGATGACCAAGTGCAAGGCGAGAGTGTCCCGGCCCCGAAGGCTGAGATCACGGGGGCCGATGTCGAACACGACACACCGCTGGAGTTGAGTGCGGACGGGGGTGATGGTCCTCCGCCGGACGGAATCGTCGGGGCCGAGGTCGATCGCCCTGATCCCATCGAGTTGGCTGGCGGACCCGGTATGGTGGTGGGCAGCGACCAGGCCACGGAGCTGGTGGAAAGTGGCGAGTCGTCATCCGAGGATCTGGACGCGGGCGACCGGTCGCCGCTCGATACGGAGCAGCCACCAATCGAGCTGGAAGAACCCGTCCCGGCCGAAGCCCTCGAGCCCGCCTCGGCGGTCGAAGAGCCGGAGGCCCCGCCCCCGCCCCCGTCCCCGTCCCCGTCCCCGTCCCCGTCCACCCAAGATCCCGAGCCGGTGGTAACCGAGACCATGGCCGAGGTGTACGTCAAGCAGGGCTTGGTCGACGAGGCTTTGAACGTTTACCGCACGCTCCTCGCGCGGCGGCCCACGGACCCCGAGTTGCTCGATCGGATTGCCGAGTTGGAGACCCAAGGCGCACCGGCCGCGTCTGGTGCGGACGAGGGCCCTCGGTATCGGGCTTCCGAAACCGGCGGAGGGTCTGCCAGGGCCCTCCTTGAGCAGGTTCTCGCCGCCGGCGGCGGAGACATGACCGCCCAGGCGCCGCCGCCGATCTCCGAAGGCCCCACTCCCCTCGAATCGGCTTTCAACACGCCCGACGCCTCGGACACCCCCGGGGGACCGACGCAGTCAACTCCGGATGCCGCCTCGCTGGGGTCGGTCTTCGGTGAAGAGCCGCCAGCTTCTCCTTCTTCCTCCCAGACTCCTCCCCCCTCCCCAGGGAGCAGGGAGCCCGGAGCAGGGAGCGAGCAGGGTGGGGTGTCTTATGACGAGTTCTTCGGCGGGAGCGGTGGTGATCAAGCGTCCCCTGAACCCAAGGAATCGTCCGGCGAGGGCGAGCAGCCCAAGCCCGAGGAAGACGACTTCAAGGACTGGCTCAAGGGTCTCAAGTCATAGTGCGTATCGCGGTACTCAACGGGCCGAATCTCAATCTGCTCGGGGTTCGCGAGCCGGAATTGTACGGTTCGGAGTCCTTGGAGGACATCGAGGCATCGGTTCGCGCCAAGGCCGAATTAAGAGGGGTCGAGGTCCTGTGGTACCAGACCAACCACGAAGGCGAGTTTGTCGATCTGGTGCAGGGTCTCAGGGGGAAGGGGCAGGTTGGTGGGGCGCTGGTCAACGCGGCTGGGTTCACCCACACGTCGATCGCGATTCGGGATGCGTTGCTGGCGGTGCAAGTGCCTTTTGTCGAAGTACACTTGTCCAACATTTTTGCGAGAGAACCGGAACGGCGAGTATCGGTCCTCGCGGATATCGCCGTCGGTATCGTGGCAGGTTTTGGGGGCCAGAGCTATCTGCTGGCGTTCGACGCGTTGATTGACCATGTGACATCGGGTGATCGCTGACGGGCGAGTGGCGCGACTCGAGCGCCTGCGTGTCTCTCTGGCGAGTGCGGGTCTCGAGGCTCTCATCGTCACCCACATCGCCAACATCCGATATCTTACGGGGTTCACCGGATCTTCTGCGATTCTCGTTGTGGAGGGCGGGGGCGGCGATGCCGCGCTGTATACCGATCGGCGCTATGACGTCCAAGCCCAGGAAGAAGTCGCCGGCGCGGCCGTGGCGGAGATCGTTCGCGGAGATCCGTGGAAGGCGGTCCGCAGGCGGGTGGAGGGTGCATCAGCGACCGACGGGATTGGCTTCGAAGCCCATGCCGTTACCGCTGCCGAAACGCAAGGTAAAAACGCGCGTTATGCACATCTGATCCCGACGACGAACCTCGTGGAACAGCTCCGTTTGTCAAAAGACGATGACGAGCGGCGGGCGATTGCAGCGGCGGCGCGGGTCGCGTCCGATGCGCTGGAGGCCGTGCTGCCCAGCATCCGGCCCGGTCTGCGAGAGATCGATGTTGCCGCGGAGTTGGAGCGGGAACTCAGGGTGAGGGGAAGCGAATGGCATCCGTTTCCGACGATTGCCGCATCCGGCGATCGAAGCGCGTTGCCGCACGCACGAACGACCGAACGGGTGATCGAACCCGGCGATCTGCTCCTGCTTGACTTTGGGGCCCAAGTGGAGGGATACTGCGCGGACGTGACGCGGACCGTGGTGGTTGGGGGGCGGGCGGACGAGCGTCAAAGAGAGGTGTACGAAGTGGTCCGCGAAGCCCAGGTCCAGGCAATATCCCGGATTCACTCCGGCATGACGGGGCGGGAAGCCGACCGGCAGGCTCGCTCGGTTATCGAAGACAAGGGATTCGGCGATGCCTTCGGGCATTCTCTCGGCCACGGCATAGGACTCGAAGTTCACGAGGCGCCTCAGGTGTCACGCACAAACGAGGATCCTATCCCGCTGGGGTGCGTCATCACGGTCGAGCCGGGGATCTATTTCCCGGGTTGGGGCGGCGTGCGAATAGAGGATGATGTAGTTGTGACGGACGGGGGCACGGAGTTGCTGAGTGATGGGAAGACGGAGTTGGTGGAGTTGGTGTAGGGGCAGGGGATATCAGAGTGCAAATTCTAGAATCGAGAATCTATAATCTAGAATCTGAAATCCACCCCTTACCGCCTTTTGAAAGGCTGACGAAACAAGCGAATGGCTAGTACTGCAAATTTCCGAAACGGCATGGTGCTCGACATTGACGGGCAACTGCTGCAGATCGTCTACTTTCAGCATGTGAAACCAGGGAAGGGCGGTGCGTTCGTGCGCAGCAAACTGAAGAACGTGCGAACCGGCGCCGTGACCGATAAGACGTGGACCGCCGGTGAGCGTGTCAACGAAGTACGGCTCGAGCGGCGACCCGTACAATATTCGTACAGCGACGGCCAGTTCTACCATTTCATGGACATGGAATCGTACGACGATATTCCTCTGAACGGAGAACTCCTCGGCGACGATCAGCTCAAGTACCTGAAAGAAGGCATGGAGTGCCAGGGTCTGGTCCACGACGGGAAGGTGATTCTAATGGAGTTGCCTTTTTTCGTTGAGCTGGAGATTGTCGAGACGGAACCAGGCCTTCGTGGCGACACGGCGTCGGGCGGTACCAAACCGGCCAAGCTGGAAACAGGCGCGGTGGTCCAGGTGCCGCTGTTCGTCGAGCAGGGAGATGTGGTGAAGGTAGATCGTCGAGA
>JAPULP010000406.1 GCA_027294815.1 Gemmatimonadota bacterium
CTCCGGAGCCCACTTCAACCCGGCCGTGACCCTCGGGCTTTGGCTCAACAACAAAATAGACGCCAAGAACGCCGGGGCATACGTCGCCACGCAACTGCTGGCAGCGATCATTGCCGCACTCTTGGTAAAAGCGCTCCTTCCGTCGGTGGCCGGAGAGATTACTGGTTACGGAACGCCGCGAATCGCCGGCGACGTCGATATCATCCAAGCGATTCTCATCGAAGCCATTCTGACGTTCTTCTTGGTATCGGCAGTCTTTGGTACGGCGGTGTCATCCGAAGCACCGAGCGGCATCGGTGGATTCGGCATTGGGCTGGTGCTCTTGTTCGGTATTCTCGTCGGCGGCCCGCTCACCGGGGCGGCGATGAACCCAGCGCGCGCATTCGGTCCGGCCCTGGTGGCGGGCGAATGGGTGGGTCAAGCCGCTTTCTGGATTGGACCGTTGCTTGGCGGCGCCGCTGCTGCGTTGGTGTGGGGGAAGGTGTTGTTGCCGAAAGAGTAGGGTGTGGGGTGTGGGGTGTGGGGTTTACTGGACGGCGTTCGTCATACATGGGCAAACTACACCCTACACCCTACACCCCACACCCTAGCGGAGCTTCCGCGTTCTCCAGAACAACGACGCAGCGTACGCCACTGCCACGACGGCGACGACAATGTAGGCGGCGACCATGTACCCACCATTATCAGGAGTCACGCATCATCTCCTCGTTTCGCAGTTCCTGAAGGTCGGCCAGCGCGTATCGCTGTACAACGAAACCCACATACAGCAGCCCAAAGACACCGATCGATGACAGCATCGTAGCCAACATCACTCCGGGCATCGCCGGTGCGCTGGGTTTGATGAGCATGGGATCGGGATGCAGCGTGCGGAACAGATAGACGGTGAGATGTATGAACGGTACCAGCGCGAGACCCAACACACCGATGACCGACGAGAAGCGGGCTCGCTGATCCGGATCGATCACCGCGTCACGCATGATCAAGTAGCCCACGAACAACAAGAAAATGAACAGTGTGGAAGTGAGTCGTGCGTCCCACGTCCACCACGTGCCCCACACCGGTTTGCCCCACAGCGGCCCGGTAATGAGCAGCATCACGGAAAACACGACCCCTACTTCGGCCGAGGCGGCTGCGGCACGATCGAGCCGACGATCGCGAAGTCCCAGATAGATGATGCTGAGGATTCCACACACCGCATACGCCATCAGCGCAGTAATGGCGGCAGGGGCGTGCATGTAGAGAATCTTCTGGGCCAGCCCCTGCAAGCGATCCATCGGTGTGAACATCAGCGCGCGGACGAAAACGCCGGCGAGTGCGAGCAACGCCACGAGCGTCACAATCTGGCCCGTGCGTGCCAATCCGAGGGCCTTGTCTCGACGCGTCATTCGTCCAACGTTACCTCGAACAGGAGAACCGAGAGAACACAAAACACAATATCGAATGCGGCAAGCAACTTAAACCAGCCCATCATCTCGCTCAAGGGACGCTCGGCGAGCACCCGCGCCGTAATCTGGACGGCCGCCACGACCGGTGGAATGAGAAAAGGTAACAGCAGGACGGGGAGCATAAGTTCGGCAAACCGTGTGCGCACGACCATCGCACTCAGCAGGGTCCCTACCGCGACAAACGCCACGGTCGCCATGGCGGTGACGGCAATCAGCTGCGGCAGCCGGGCCGCGAGAGACACGTTGTAAAACATTACAAAAAGAGGAATGCTGATCAGCTCCACGAGCGCCACAAACAGCAAGTTTCCGCCCATCTTGCCCACGAAAATCGCCGATCGGGGGACCGGCGTCAGCAGGAGACCATCCATGGCGCCGTTCTCGCGCTCTAACAGGAAAGCGCGATTCAGTCCTAGCATTGCGGCGAACGTGAACGTCACCCACAGCGCTCCCGGCGCGATGTCGAGTGAACTCACGGCCGTCGGATCTCGCGCAAAGAACAAGATCGACAGCACGAGCACAGCGAAGACCATCGCAGACAGGAACGCCGTCTTGGTCCGCCACTCGACGGTGGCGTCTTTCGCGATGATCGCGAACACCGCCCTGGTATAATCACGCACCGGCCAACAGCCTCCGATATTTGGCCGATACCGCCTCCGGAGCCCGTCGGTCCACGAGCTCCGGACCGACCAGGGTGCCCCCCACGAGATAGGCCACGCTGGTCGCGACCCGCACAATCCGCTCGAATTGATGCGTCACCAGTGCGATGGCGCGGCCGCGCCCCGCGAGCTCCTCGATCAATTCGAGAACGACCTGCGCGCCCGGCTCGTCGAGACTGTTCAGCGGCTCGTCCAATAGAAGGATCTCGGGATCGTGAACGAGTGCGCGGGCAATGGCCAATCGCTGCGTCATGCCGCGACTAAAGATCGCTGTCCGTTCTTCACCCCACTTCGACAAGCCGACTTGGTCCAGCAAACCATCGATGCGGCCTGGCTGATCGATGCCCCACAGCCGAGCCGCAAACGCGAGGTTTTCTCTCGCCGTCAAGGCGTCGTACCCCATCGAGTGGTGAGCCACGAGCCCGATCGTGCCGCGACGGTCTACCGTACCTTCGGTGGGTTTGAGCAATCCGGCCATCACCCTCAGCAGGGTCGTCTTACCGGCACCGTTGGGACCTATGAGCGCGACCACCTCGCCCGGCTTGATAGACAGGGAGATTCGTCGAAAGATCTGGCGGTAGCCGAACCGCCGCGAAACCTCACGCGCGTCGAGCAGTGGTTCGGTCATGAGGGGGGAGGGGGGAGGGGGGGACCCAGACCACGGGAGGGAAACGATGTCAGGGAGGGAATGGCGCGACGCCTCACCTGTGTGCGTCCATCACTGACTGCCGATTGGAGCCAAACTGTCGACGATGGCCTTTATCCGGTCGTAGGACAGGTTTTCGTACTTGGTACCGCCCACGAACACGGTTGGGGTACTGACCACACCCATGTCCGCGCCGTTCTCGATGCTGGCTTGAATCCGGGCGCGGTATCGGCCCTCACCCATGCACTCGTCGTACTGTGCAAGATCGACGCCGATTTCCTTGGCGTAGCCGTAGAATCGGCCCTCCACACCTGCACGCCCGGTCCACCGGTCCTGTGTGCCGAACAGCTTGTCGTGCATTTGCTCGAACATGCCCTGTTCGTCGGCACACGCAGCCGCGTGATGTGCCTGGACCGCATTTCGGTGCATGCTCAAGGGGAAATCCCGGAACGAGAAACGCACACGTCCACTCGCCACCAAAC
>JAPULP010000407.1 GCA_027294815.1 Gemmatimonadota bacterium
CCGATAGGCGGATGGTGCAGGTCGGGCGGTAGGGATGTCAGATTCTAGAATCTAGAATCTCGAATCTCGAATCTATTCGTTCTTCAACACCGCCATCGGATCCACCCTGACGGCCCGCTGCGCAGGCAAGGCACTCGCCAACACTGCCACGCCGGTCAACAACACGGCGGTAACGCCAAACGTCACGGGATCGGTTGCACGGACGCCGAACAACAGGCCGCCCATCACTCGCGTGAGCAGTAGGGCTCCAACGATCCCCACGCCCACACCGGCACCAGCGAGCATCACACTGTTCCCGATGATGAGCTTCCGGATGTCGCCGTGTGCTGCTCCGAGCGCGATACGCAGCCCCATTTCGTGCCTGCGCCGCGTCACGCCGTACGACACGACGCCGTACAGACCAACCGCGGCGAGCACAAACGCCACGGCCGCAAAGAGAGTGAGCAGCAGGGTGACGAACCGTTCCGAACCCAATGATGCTTGAACCATCGCGTCGAGCGTGGTCACGTTTGAGGCCGCCAGGTTGGGATCCAACTCGGCAATCGCGTTCCGCGCTGAGGGAATCAGCAATGTCGGATCGCCCGCCGTCCGAAGAACCACCGCCATGAAACCTGTCGGGAGCTGCGCAAACGGGAAATACGTCGCGTCCCGGCTCCCGCCTTGAATGCCGAAGTTCTTGATGTCTTCGGCGACACCGACGATTTCGCGCCACACAGGGTTTTGTAGGCTGTTGACGTTGATGCGCTTCCCAATAGGATTCTCGTCCGGGAAGTGACGATCGGCAAACGTTTGGTTGATCACGGTGACCGGCGGCGCTTGCCCGTCGTCACTCGGTGTGAACCCGCGTCCGCGAATGACGCGAATATCCATCGTTTCGAAGTACGTCGGTGTCGCGCGGCGGAACCACACCGTCTGGTGCACTCCCTGTTCCGGAAGAGGCCGTCCCTCGATGTAGAAATCCGTATCGCTATCGTTTCCGGACAGCGGCACGACGCTGATGCTGCCCAACGATTCAACGCCGGGCAAGGCTGAAAGTCGAGTTTCGAGACGGTTGAAGAAATCGGCCCTGGTAACGCGATCTGGGTATCGCGCCTGTGGAAGATTCAGCGTCATGGTGAGCATCCCCGCTGGCTCGAAGCCGAGGTCCACGGCGTTCAACTCCTGCAAACTTCGAATCATCAGCCCCGCACCGACCAGTAATATCAACGCCAGCGCGACTTGCCCTATGACCAAGGAGTTTCCGATCGCTCGACCCGCGCTCGCGGCGCCCATCCCACGACCACCTACCTTCAATGCGTCGTGGAGATCGGCTCGCGAACCGCGTAACGCCGGGAGCAATCCGAACAGGAACATGGCGAGCGCCGTCGCACCACCGGCAAACAACAAGATGCGGAGGTCGACGGTCACCTCGGCGATACGAGGTGTCCCACTGGGCGCCAACGCTACGAGAGCATCCGTCCCGACAAACGCCACGGCGAACCCGACCACGCCACCCAATGCGGCGAGCACCGCACTCTCCGTAAACAGTTGTCGCAACAGCCTGCTGCTGCCGGCGCCAAGAGCCGCCCTGACCGCCAGTTCCGTCTGCCGCGACGCCATCCGCGCCAACAACAGGTTGGCGACGTTGACGCAAGCGATCAGCAACACAAAACCGACCGCACCCAGCAATACCCACAACGGTGCTGTCGTCTGACGCACGAGATCGCTCCGCAGGGGGAAGATCACATATCCCACACCAGTATTCGCCCTGGGATACTCGGCCTCGAGCCGGGTTGCCAAGGCGGTGGCACGGGCGCGCGCGGTCTCGAGTGTGACGCCATCGCGGATGCGCGCAAAAGCCCGGAAGTTGGCGTTCCCCCGGGGCAGATTGGAGATGGTCATGTCGATCTGAAACGGCTTCCACACCTCCGCGTTCGGCACAAATGGAGGACGGAAACCAGCCGGCATCACGCCGACGATGGTGTTGGTGACACCGTTCAAAGAAATCGACTGCCCAACAACGGCAGGGTCGCCACCAAAGTGACGCGTCCAGAAACCATGACTGATGAGCACGACGTCCGGCGCGTTCGGCTTGTCATCGTCGGGTGCGAACGAACGTCCTATGACGGGAGGAATGCGCAACACCTTGGAGAACATCCCCGCCGAGAGTAGACCACCAGTCACCAGCTCGGCGCTCCCCAACCCCGTCAGTGTGGGATTCCAATCGCTCCAGATACCGACCTCTTCGAACGCCTCGGTTTCCTGCCGGAGATCGTGGAAGTTTGGATACGAGAACCATTCCCGAAGTCGTCCGCTACGCACGGAATAGTCCGCCCAGGCCGTCACCAGTTGCTCGGGGTTTGGGTACGGCAGGGGCCGTAACAGAATCCCGTCGACGACGCTGAAGATCGCAGTGTTTGCCCCGATTCCCAGTCCCAACGTCATCACCACGACAAGAGTGAAGCCCAAGTTCTTGACGGCCGCGCGAAGACCATAACGAATGTCTTGCAGTATGCTTTGCATGATGTTTCCCTGTAGTCGTGCACCTGCCCAATGCCCTTTCCTTCTTATGGAGCGGAATCCGAACGACCAGCGTACCATGGGATTCAGTGATCCGCGAACCTGACGCCAATACCAAGTTTCCGCGGCCACCCGATCGTGGTCGCGGAGCATGTGGACGAATCCCTCAGCCAGGTCGCCCAACGTCGGCTCGCGCACGTCACGCGGGAGCGACCGAGCAAGGAGCCATTCGGCAAATCGAGGAGGGCGGGGACGATAGTTCATGAGTTGGAGGTTGCCTCGCGAGCGCGGATTCCACTCCACAACCGATCCAACATTTCCTGCGAAGCTTGCAACGCGGTTTCGCCGGCTTCCGTGATGCGATAGAACTTCTTGGCCCGCCCACCGCGTGCCGCGGTCGCGTCACCGGTGCGTGAGGCCACGTGCCCTTTTTTCTCCAAACGGCTCAAAGTCACGTAGACCGCCGGAATGGTGAGATCGCGGCCGGTCACCCGCTCGATCTCTTCGAAAACGGTCATCCCGTACGCGTCGTCATCGAGCCTGGCCAGGCCGAGTAGCACCACCAGCTCGAACTCGCCGAGGTAGTCGCCTCTAGCCATGATGCACCTTTCTTAAACAATGTTTTTAAACACAGTTGAAGATATTGTCGGGTACACGTGACGGCAAGACCGCGATCCGCGCCGTCCGTTGCCGCATCAGCGGCTGAAACCTTCCTGCCGCGATAACGTATACAGCGTAGGCATTATAAGGACGGACCATAAATGCGCTGGGTGAAACGCATGAAACCTTCCCATCTTCTCGACGTATCTAATGAAAACAAGGGCATGTATAATGAGAACTAGTACATGCAAACAACATACAATCGGCCGATCGAGCCGTTCCGGAGGGAATACCATGCGACAACAACGTCTTTCAATCTTGGTGGGTCTGGCATCGACGATACTGGCATTGATGCCTCTCGAAGAAGCCAACGGGCAGATCGCTGAGTTTCTGGGGTCCCACATCACGGAGACCATGTCGTACGACGGGGAGATCGTCGCAACCGGACGGATCGGCGGCATCGTCATGGATAACTACGGGTATCTCTACGTCGCCAATCAAGATGAAGGACTCTGGAAGATCTACCCGTCGGGCGAAGCGAAGCTGTTTGCGGAAGGATTTTATGGATCGGGGAGCGGCACGGCGCTGCGCAACGGTGACCTCCTGTGGTCGAGTTATGGCGCGAACAAAATCTTTCGCATCGAGCGGGACGGCACGGTCCACCTGCTCGCCAGCGAAGGACTGGATGGCCCCGTCGGCATGGCGGCGACGCGAAGCGGTGACATCTACGCGGTGAATTACCGGAGCAATTACATCTCGCACATCACACCGGACGGCGTGGTAACCGAGTTCGTGCGGGACGACCGGTTCGATGGGCCGAACGGTATTTCGGCCGACCGGGAGGGCAACCTCTA
>JAPULP010000408.1 GCA_027294815.1 Gemmatimonadota bacterium
TCTTTTGGAGATCGATGAGATAGATCCCGGACCGCTCGGCGAAAATAAACCGCCGCATCTTGGGATTCCATCGCCGCGTCTGGTGCCCAAAATGGACGCCAGCTTCTAACAAGTCCTGCATGGTTGGGTCTACCATATACCAATTCCGTTTGGGTTAGTTCGTCCACCGCCCTCAACCCCGGCCTCGATCCACGCGCTTGGCGGGACACCCAAGACCAAGTCAGACGATGTGTGTGATGACCGCAGTTTGCGGCTTTATCTCTTGGAGAACTGGAAGCGCTTCCGAGCACCCGGTTGGCCGGGCTTCTTCCGTTCCACTGCACGCGGGTCACGCGTCAACAAACCGTGCTCCCGCAACTTCTTCCGATGCGTCTCATCCGCGGCGAGCAGAGCCCGAGCGATGCCGAGGCGAAGGGCACCGGCCTGTCCCGTCAACCCCCCCCCATTCACAAGCGCCCGCACGTCAAAAGCTCCCAGCGTGTCCGTTGCCGTGAAGCTCTGCTGAATGTGCTGAATCAGCGAGCGCCTGGGGAAGTAATCCCCCAACGTCCGGCCGTTGATGTTCCACTTACCGGAGCCGGGCGTGAGAGTCACCCTGGCGACGCTGGTTTTGCGTCTTCCTAATCCCTGCCACCGAAGTTCGATTTGTGCGACTGTCATGCCTTACAATGTTCCTAAGGTAGGTCGAGCGGTGTGGGTTGCTGCGCCTCATGAGGATGCTTCGGTCCCGCGTACACTTTGAGTTTCTTGCGAAGCACCTGGCGGCCGAGCGTTCCTTTCGGCAGCATGCCGAACACCGCCTTCTCGATGACCCGCTCCGGATGTTTCTCCAGCATCCTTGCCACCGGTACAAATTTCTCGTTGCCAATATACCCGGTGTGACGGAAATACTGCTTCTGTTCCATCTTTCGCCCGGTCAAACGCACCTTCTCCGCGTTGACCACGACGACGAAGTCGCCGCCGTCCATGTGTGGCGTAAAGGTGGGCTTGTGCTTTCCGCGAATAACCTGAGCGATCCGACTCGCCAATCGCCCCAACACGGCACCATCCGCGTCGACGACGTGCCAACGGTGGTCGAGCTCACCCGCTTTGATCATGTATGTCTTCATGCGGTCAACCGAAACCCGTGCGTATCGTTCAAAAACCAAGACAGTCTGTAAACCTAGCGGCGGCAAGTGGTTCGGTCAACTGGACGGACCAAGCTCCACCAAGGGGGCTCCCTTCTCGACCGCCCGCCCCAGCTCTGCGTAGATCCGCACCACCACCCCATCCTCCGGCGCCCTAATCTCGTTCTCCATCTTCATCGCCTCGAGCACCACTAGCCCGACTCCACGCTTCACCGACTGGCCCTCCTCGACCTGAAGGCGGAGAATCATGCCGGGCATTGGGGCTTTCACCACACCGCCACCGGCGCCGGTTTTTCCGCCACCCGACAGTGCCCGGAGTTGCCTGGTCCGCTCGTCCACCACGACGGCGTTCCACACGCGCCCGCCGACGTGAAGCTCCCAACCCCCTGCCTCTCGGGTCAGAGCAACGGGGGTGATGCGCCCGTCCATCTCGAGCTGGAAGAGGGGGGTATGGGGAATAGCGTACAGATGCCCGGTCGCCGTCCGCCCATCAACCGTGACGCCGTCGCCGATTTCGACGACAAACGGGCGCCCGCCGACCACCACTTCGTACTTCATGACGCGGATTCCAGGACAGCCAGCGTCTCCACATGGCTCGTCTGGGGAAAGAGGTCATACGCCACCACCCGCCGAACGGAGAACGCCGTCAGGCGGCTGATGTCGCGAGCCAGCGTGGCGGGATCGCACGAGATGTAGGCCAATACCCTTCCGGCCCGGGCCGCTCCCCAACGATCGAGATGTTGGGTTACCCGCCGCACCATGCCCGCGCGAGGTGGGTTCACGACCACAGCTACCGGCTCGTCGAGTTGTTGGAGCACGACCTCCACTCGGCCCGTGATGTGCTTGACCCTTTCGGGCGTTCGTCTGGCTGCCCACTCCTTGGCCGCCCGATCCTCATCCACCGACCACGCCGTGGCCCCCCGCCCGGCGAGCAACGCAGCCGTATCGCCAACCCCCCCGTACAAGTCCCAGACGACCTCTCCGTCCACAGCGCCCAGAGTAGCAACCGCCTCACGCCTGATGGTGTCGGCTAACGCCGGATTCGACTGTTCGAACGCCAGCGCCGGAAATCCGGTGCGCGGACCGGCCATAACGCGCGCAGCCCCCCCCACCGGGCGCCACCAGAAGGACAGCTCGTGGTCGCCGACGGCCCGAACCAGCGGGTCCGGGTCCCAGGGAGGCGCGCCGCCGGCGAATACCACGTGCAACCCGCCGTCGCGATCCTCTCTCAGCGTCAGCGACTCCGCGCCCAGCGGGAAGAGACTGCCGTGGTTTCGCACCCGGGCCCAGAGTTGCATCACGCGCTCCCGCGTAATGAGGCAGTCGGTGGGTTCGAAAACCCCTCCCGATCGCGAAAACAAATGCAACCCGAACCGCCGCCCCTGCCCGTGTGGCGTTGTGCGAGCGTTCAACGTGATCATACTGCGGTATCTCCAGGGGTCCGGTGACGCGACGATATCCGGGTCGTCGATGCGCAATCCGGCGATCCGGCGAAGCGCGTCCCCCACCACGCGTTGTTTGGCGCGAAGCTGGGCTCCGGGTGAGAGGTGTTGCAGCTGGCACCCTCCACAGCCCTCCCGTGTGTAATGCACGCACGAGGGATCGACCCGATCCGGCCCCGGGGTCTTCAACGCAACCACCCGCGCCCGCACGTAACGGGGTTTTGCCTCGACCTCGACGACCTCGACGACGTCTCCCGGACTGGTCCGCGACACGAACACGACACGCCCGTCCGGCATTCGTCCGACCCCTTCCCCACCCGCGGCAATCCCGTCGATGGTCACCAGTGTCATCGCCGACCATCCCGCCGCGCCGCTCGCAGCCACGCCGAGTCTGTGCTTCCGTCACACTGGGCGTCGTGCAGGCGTACGGGGACCGCTGCGTGGCGCCTCTCATGTTCTGCCAGAGCCGCCGCCACCGCGATTCGCTCTAGATCTTCGAGCGGTTCCTCAGCGCTGAGCAGCGAATCGGCGTGCGTTTCTACGTACCCGATGTCGTAATCGCCGTCGAGAAACGGTTTGTGGTTCAGAACGCGGCGGTGAAACGGCTGCGAGGTCGCAACCCCCACAATCATCAGCTCGTCCAGCGCGCGGCGCATGCGACTCATTGCTGCGGGTCGCGTCTCCCCCCAAACGATCAGCTTGGCCAGGAGGGGATCGTAAAAGAGACCAACGCTCTCTCCGGCGGCGATCCCACCGTCCCATCGCACGCCCGGCCCTGTTGGGACGTTCAGGTATCGGACGGCGCCCGTACTGGGAAGAAAACCGTCGAATGGATCTTCGGCGGTAATACGGCATTCGATTGTATGTCCGTGCGGCCGCTCAGGCACGTCCGTTCTATCGATGCGCGCGCCGGCAGCGATACGGAGTTGTTGCCGCACCAAGTCGACGCCATACACCAATTCGGTGATCGGATGTTCGACCTGAATGCGCGTGTTCATCTCCAAGAAGTAGAACTCGCGATTGGGCTCCAGGAGGAACTCGACCGTTCCGGCACCGACGTACCCGACCGCTTCGGCCGCCCGCACCGCGGCGGCTCCCATACCCTCACGCAACTCCTGGTCGACCACGGGAGACGGAGCTTCCTCGATAAGTTTTTGGTATCGTCGTTGTACGGAGCACTCCCGTTCTCCGAAGTGCACCGTCGTTCCGTGGCGATCGGCGAGGACTTGAATCTCGACGTGACGCGGCCGCTCGACAAATCGTTCGATGTAGACGTCTCCGTTGCCAAACGACTTGAGCGCCTCCGACGAAGCTTGCTGGAACGCGGCGCGCACTTCTCGTTCCGCATCGACCCGACGCATCCCCTTCCCTCCACCACCCGCCACTGCTTTCAGTAAAACGGGATATCCGATGTCGGACGCAGTGCGGGCAGCCTCGTCGGCATCCGCTACCGGCTCCGTCGTTCCGGGCACCACAGTCACGCCGCTCGCGCGCATTCGTCGGCGCGCCGTGGTCTTCTCTCCCATCGCCCGGATCGCGTCGGCCGGCGGGCCGATGAACACCAAGCCCGCCTCAGCTACCGCGTCCGCAAACTCGGCACGCTCAGCGAGAAAACCGTATCCCGGGTGTATCGCATCGGCCCCGGAGCTACGAGCCGCTTCGAGGAGACGATTGATATTGAGGTAGGACTCGGCCGCCGGCGGGGGACCCACCGGCACCGCCGCGTCCGCCGCGGCGACGTGGGAGCTGCGGGCATCGGCCTCGGAGTACACGGCGACCGATTCCAACCCTTCTTCGCGACACGCGCGAATGATTCTCAGTGCAATTTCGCCGCGGTTGGCGACGAGCACCCTTCTCACCTCACCCCCCGACGGAAGGACGGAAGGACGTCTTTCCACCTACAACGGTATACAGCCATGCTTCTTCGCCGGCATCTTATCACGTTTCGTCAATAACGTATCGAGCGCCGAAATGAGACGCGGCCGGGTTTCCCTCGGGTCGATGACATCATCGAGATACCCGCGAGCGGCGGCGTGGTACGGGTGGGCAAATTTTTCCCGATAGTCCTCTTCCAATTCGGCCAGCTTCGCCTCGGGATCGTCGGAAGCGGCGATCTCGCGCCGAAAGAGTATTTCGACTGCGCCTTTCGGCCCCATGACGGCGATCTCGGCCGTCGGCCACGCGAGATTGAAGTCGCCCCCGACGTGCTTGGAGTTCATGACGTCGTATGCTCCGCCGTACGCTTTTCTCGTGATGACCGTCATCTTCGGGACGGTGGCTTCGCAGTAGGCGTACAGCAGCTTGGCACCGTGTTTGATGATGCCACCATGCTCCTGTTCGACACCTGGTAGAAAGCCCGGCACGTCTTCGAACGTCACGAGGGGGATGTTGAACGCGTCGCAAAATCGAATAAATCGCGCTCCCTTGAGCGACGCCGCGATATCGAGCACGCCGGCGAGCACCGCCGGCTGGTTGGCCACAAGACCGACCGAGTGTCCGCCGAGTCGGGCAAAACCAACGAGAAGGTTGGGAGCGTAGTCTTCGTGGACTTGAAGGATCTCGCCGTCGTCGACCACGCGCCCAATGATGTCCAGCATATCGTACGGCTTGTTCGGATTGTCGGGAACGATGGTCAACAAGTCTTCGTCACGCCGATCGACCGGGTCGTCACTCTGCCGGACCGGCGCGCCGTCGAGATTGTTACTCGGAATGAACGAGACGAGTTTGCGGATGCCGGCCAGACATTCGATCTCGGAGTCGTGCGCGAAATGCGCCACGCCCGATCGCGACGCGTGGACGTCCGCTCCACCAAGTTCCTCGGTCGTGACGTCCTCGTGCGTCACCGTCTTCACCACGTTCGGCCCCGTAACGAACATGTAGGAGATGCCACGCACCATGCACACGAAATCCGTGATCGCGGGACTGTAAACAGCACCGCCCGCACATGGGCCGAGGATAGCGCTGATTTGCGGCACGACACCCGACGCTTTCGTATTGCGCAAGAAGATATCGGCATAACCGCCGAGTGACACCACGCCTTCTTGAATACGTGCCCCACCGGAATCGTTCAAGCCAATGATGGGTGCGCCGTTTCGCATCGCCAGATCCATGATCTTGCAGATCTTCTCGGCGTGAGCCTCCGCCAGCGATCCGCCGAACACCGTGAAGTCTTGAGCAAAGACGTATACGAGCCGACCGTCGATCGTCCCGTAGCCCGTCACCACACCGTCTCCGAGAATTTTTTGCTGATCCAATCCAAAATCGGTCGACCGGTGCGTGACAAACCGATCCAGCTCCACGAACGAATCCGGATCCAACAATACATCGAGCCGTTCGCGTGCTGTGAGTTTGCCCTTGTCGTGCTGAGCTTGGATCCGGGTGGAGCCACCCCCCTGCTGGGACTCGTCCCGGAGCTTTTCCAACGCGTCGAGTCTGTCGTGAATGCGCATAATCTTCCGTCTCGTATCGTGAAACGTCGAAAAACGAGCTACTCGCAAAGAAAACGCCGGCGGCCTGGACATTGCCAGGCCACCGGCGCGAATTCATTCGATCGAACGTCCTACTCGCCCGCCGACTCCGCCTCCGCGGCGGCCTTCGCCGCCTCTTTCTTTGCGTCGGATTCGGTCTCAGCCGGAGCCTCGTCGGCCGGCGTTTCCTGCTCCGCCGACTCGGCCTTCACCTCTTCCTTTGGCTCGGACTCGGTCTCAGCGGGAGCTTC
>JAPULP010000409.1 GCA_027294815.1 Gemmatimonadota bacterium
GGGAACCCATTCCTCGCCCTGTTCATATCCTCGCCCGAAAACCTCGCGAGGCTCGAGGAGCTGCGGCAGATCAACGCCACTCTGAGTGACCCGAGGGGCGTATCCCAGGCGGAGATCGAGCGTGCCGTGGCCAATGGCAAGGCGGTCGTGGTCCAATCGATGGCACTGCACTCCACCGAAGTCGGTTCGAGCCAGATGGCGGCGGAGCTGACCTACGATATGGTGTCGCGGACCGACAGCGAGATGATGCGCATTCTCGACAACACCATTGCGATCATGATTCCGGCTTTCAATCCCGACGGCGAGATCATGGTCACCGACTGGTACAATCGGTGGGTCGGTACGGAGTACGAGGCCTCGGGTATGCCATGGCTCTATCATCCCTACATCGGTCACGACAACAACCGCGACGCATTCATGACCAACACGGTGGAGTCGGAATACGGGGCGAAGATTCTGTTCCGCGATTGGGTTCCCCAGGCCTACATCGACCACCACCAGATGGGTGCATACGGCGCTCGCATCTACGTGCCTCCCTACGCCGAGCCCATCCGTCCCGAGGGCGATCCTCTGGTGTGGCGTGAGATGAGCTGGTACGGTGCGCACATCGCCTATAAAGAGGAAGAGGCCGGCAGATCGGGTGTGGTGAACGCCGCCATCTACTCGGGTTGGGGTCACTTCGGTTTTCATTGGATCACCCCGTTCCACAACATTGCCGGAATGCTCACCGAGTCTGCCAGCGCGCGACTCGCGACGCCCCTCTTTCTCCACCCCGATCAACTCCAGGGTGGGAGGCGGGGTCTGCCGGAGTACGAGGCGCAGACGTCGTTCCCGAATCCGTGGCCGGGCGGTTGGTGGCGGGTGCGGGATATCGTCGAGCAGCAGAAGATTGCCGCCATTGCCGCACTGGACATGGCCGCGCGGAATCGGGAGACGGTGCTCTACAACGCCTACCTGAAAGCCAAGCGGCAGACCGAGCGCGGCGCAGAAGGATCCCCAGTGGCGTTCATCATTCCCGCGGAACAACACGACGCGCTTACCACGACCAAAATGGTGAACAAACTCTTGGGGCAGGGGATCGAGGTGCAGCGGGCCACGGCGGCTTTCACTCACGCAGGACGAGTGTACGGCGCCGGCACGTATGTGGTAACGATGGCGCAACCGAAGCGCGGCGTTCTCCGTTGGTTGCTCGGACAGACGTACTATCCGGACAACTCGTACACACGGAATCGTGACGGCACCCCGATTCGTCCCTATGACATGTCCACCGACAACATGGCCGAGTTCATGGGCGTGCGCGTGGACCCCGTCGACGAAGCCGTGAATACTTCGCTCACCGTCGTGCGTGGCCTCGTCGAACCGACAGGACAGGTGACACAGGGAGCATACGGATACGTTCTCGACGGACGCCTGAACGACAGTTTCAAAGCGGTGAACCTGTTGCTCGACCGGAACGTGAACGTGCGCCGCGTAGATCGTACGAGCGGCGATTTCCAACCCGGCGACTTTATCGTTGCCCCCAATGCCCCCGCCGATCTGGTCGCGACGATTGCGGGTGAAACGGGCGTGAGCTTCAATGCGGCCCACAGCGATGCGAGCGGCGTGAGCCATCGCCTCACCCGTCAGCGAATCGGGCTGTTCCAGAGATATCGCGGTGGTAACATGGACGAGGGGTGGACGCGCTTGATGCTGGAAATGTTCTCCTTCCCATACGACACCCTCATGGATGCCAGGATCAAACAAGGCGATCTCAACGACGACTACGACGTGATCGTGCTTCCGGCAGACGGTGTCGCCAGCATGACCGGTGAGCGTAGTGAAGGGGGTGGCGGCGGTGGTTTTGGTGGAGGCGGCGATGAGTCCATTCCGCCCGATTACCGTAGCGGGTTTGGGCAGGAAGGCGTCGACGCGCTCGAGGAGTTCGTCGAGAGCGGCGGTACGTTGGTGACATTCGCCCAGGCCGGAAGCTTTGCCATTGAAAAGTTCGGTTTGCCGATCAGAAACGTGGTGGGTGGCTTGTCGTCAACGGAGTTCTGGTCGCCGGGATCGACGCTGAAGGTGACCGTGGACAACACAAATCCTTTGGCGTATGGGATGCCGGATGATGCGCTTGCTATTGTCCTGGCGCGAAACCAGGTGTACCAGGTCGTGCCTAGCGATCGCAACCATCGTATCGAGCGGATCGTGACGTTTATCGATCGCGATATTCTGCAAAGCGGTTGGTTGCTCGGTGAGGACGTCATCGCCGAGAAGGCCGCCATGGTGTCGGTGGGTCACGGGGAGGGGAAGGTGGTGCTCATCGGTTTCCGCGCGCAGCATCGGGCGCAGACGCATGGGACATTCAAGCTGGTGTTCAACGCGTTGATGAGTTTGCCGGATGGGGTTGAGGATGTTGCGACTGGTGGGCAGTAGTGCGCCTTTGTCCGTTCTTCTCGGTCCGCGGTGCTTTGGTGACGGTGGGCGTTCTGGTTTCCGGGAGCTGCAGCGGTGCGCTGGGTCCCGAGGACGTTGCCAGCCTTGCAGTTGCCGAGGGCAACAACCAGGAGGTGTTCGCCGGAACCGAGGTTCCCACGCCACCCGCCGTGCGGGCTCTCTCCGACGACGGAAGACCGGTCCCCGGGGTAGTTGTCACCTTTGTCGTGACTGATGGTGGCGGCACTCTTACCGGCGCAGAGGCGACTAGCAACGCCGACGGAATTGCGGCGGTCACGAGCTGGACGATCGGGGTGGAAGTGGGACAGAACGTGCTAAATGCCACTGCACCGGGGGTGACGGGGCGGGCGG
>JAPULP010000041.1 GCA_027294815.1 Gemmatimonadota bacterium
ACCGAGGGCACGTTCCGCCCACCGCGCGAACTGATCTCGTACTTCATCCAGCCGCAGGCGATACATGAGATGGAGGCCGGACCGCGTTGGCGTCAGGTCCGATAACTCACCGGGTTCCAGCGCAAAGGCGGCTCCGTCAAACGCCGGTTCCGTTTCGCCACGAGCAAACAACACCAGACTGCCGCCGACGATCCGGACCTGCCCGTCCTCGTTATGATTCATCACCTCGCCCCACACCCCGCGCTGCCGAAGCCGGTCGCGCATCCGCTCGGCGGCCTCCCGTTCGGCTCGCGTCTCGGTCGGCGTCATCTCGGGAGACATCCGGAAGATGCGGTACCAAATCGCCCGGAGGTCGCCGGCGTTGTAGATGCTGTCGACTCGCGCCGAATCGAAGGGCATGTGCTCGGCGAAAACTTGGATTTGGAAATCGGCGATGACGAACTGATACACGTCGGGCCACCGTGCCGCCAACACCGTCTCGCGGTCCAACATCGAGTCTCCCGCTGCCAACCGATCCATGAACAGGTGCAAATCGATCCACTGCCGGACGTACCGCTCGACGAAATCCGGCGATGGCGGCTGGGTGCCCCACCGTGAGATCGTTTCCGCAAGTCCCGCGACCGTCAGCCTTTCATCACCGACCCGCGCGACCATGGCGCCATCCGGGTCCAACAACCTACATCCAACCTGAGACAGGACCATCATTACGAAGATCGATCGACGCACGTGTTTCTCAATCATTGACCACTTTTCCTCGGACGATTCCACAGTGTTTCCGGCATACCACCACCGGAGGCATACGCTTCAACCACTAGAGGCCCGGTGTCTGCGCCCCTAGGTACAGTGACTCAAAACTTCCGATGACTAGAGGATGCAACGCACCACGGGACGAAACGCGGTGGGGTAAGGTTGCGCCTCGAGAGGAACCGGGCGGCTAGGAGCAATCGGGAAACGGCTCCTATCAAGAACGCCTCCCGTCTCCCGTGCTCAATGCCTCACCAACGACACTCCGATCTGCACGAGAACCAAGTTCATATTGTTCACGGTTGCAATGCGGTTGCGCTTTTGATCGAGCCCGGGTCCATACACGAGGTCGACGAACGGCGAGATTGATAAAACCTCTTTCAGCGAGATGTCGTAACCGGCACCTACCCTCCAAATGATCCCGTTCGCCGCGTTGTCGTTCGGAGCGAAATCCTCTCTAAACAGCACACCACCCATGCCGACGTTGATCTTCAATCCGCTTGATAGGGGGTAGAATGTGGCGATTGCCGCGACCGTCAAAAGGCTGGCCGTATAACCGGCGCCAGACTGATACCATCCGCCAACCTCGACGGCGGCCAGCCACTGCGGCGAGAGCGTCCCTCCGATGCGGAAGAATCCCGTGAACGATGTATTGGTACCCTCTGAGCCACAGTTGGCACATTTTTCGATATCCGTCACGCCGACTCCGAGGCCCAAGGCCAAGTACATCCCTTCGCGAGGCGAGGAGGTCTGTGCGGAGAGCGGCAAAGCGGTTCCAACGGCGAGGACTACCGTGACTGCGACCGCGTATTTGCCCATTTGGCCTCGTGGGGAAGGTGGATGACCGGAAAGTTACGACGTGTGGCAGAGACTTCAAGGTGTAAAGCAGGTTGCCGCAAGCAGATATGCGTACTGTTGTTTGAGGGGGACTTGGTGCACCGATTTGTTGCGCCACTCGAAGAGAGCGGCCTCAGGGTTGTAGACCTCGATGAAATCGGTGGCCTGGCAGATCTGACGCAGGTGTGTGAAGCTGGAGCCGTCCAGGACGGCCCGTGTCATGATGCTGAACCAAATCTCGATCTGATCGAGTCAACTGGCGTGCGTGGGTGTGTAGTGGAATTGGACGTTGGGATGCCTCCGGAGCCAGCGGTCGCCTGGTTGAGCCTGGCGGAAGGTGCGGGTCGGAGTGCATTGTAATTGGATCATCCGCTTGTGCCCCGGAGGCCGTCGTGAGTCCGATTCCTGTCTTTAAGATTCTCCTAGTGATCGCCGGGGGTGCGGCCTCCGGGTCTGCTGCTCTTCGTGCTCAGGCAGTGGGTACGGCTCCGTCGGAAGCAACCAACCAGACACCCGCACCACCGCTGTTTGCCACGCGCGACGTGCTTTTCTTGACGATCGTGGCCGATTTCCGACAGCTCCAGCGTGACCGCGGCGAGGACCGAGTCGAACATCCCGCATGGATTTTCGCAACAGGGCCCGATGGTTCGTCGGATTCGCTCGCGGTGCAGTTGCGGACACGGGGCCATTGGCGCCTTGAGCGAAGCCACTGCGGTTTTCCCCCCCTGCGCGTCAACGTTCCCACGAGCCGCGCCACGGGAACGTTATTCGATGGTCAGGACAAGTTGAAACTGGTCGTCCATTGCCAGGGTAGCGGTCGGTACGAGCAATACATATTGCAGGAGTACCTGGCCTATCGAGTTTACAACCTTCTCACCCCGGCGAGTTTCCGAGCTCGGCTAGCCCAGATCACGTACGTCGACACCGGTCGGGATTCGCGCAGGCGCACCAAGTGGGCTTTTTTCATCGAGGACGAGGATCGCCTCTTGGCTCGTATTGGTGCGACGGTTATCGATGAGGAGGATATCGAGATGCACCAGGACCTCCTCGACTATGAACAGGCCACCATGTTCGCGATATTCCAGTACTTGATCGGAAACGTCGACTGGTCGGTATCGGCGCGGCACAACGTGTTCACGGTCGCATACCCAGGCCGCCAGCCGATCGCGATCCCGCATGATTTTGACTGGTCGGGAGTCGTCAATGCTTCGTATGCGAGCCCGCCTCCGAACACGCCCATGCGGTTTGTGACCGACCGTCTCTTCGTGTCGCCGTGCAGGAGCCAGTACGATTTTCAGGCCGTGTTCTCGCTGCTGAGGGAGCTACGGCAGGCGATCGACGATCTCTACACTGGTCGGTCGGAGCTGGAGGAAGGGGAGCGCCGAAGAGTGCGGCGATATTATGATAGGTTCTACGAGACGATCGACGATGCGAAGCGGGTGGATAGGGTGTTTGTGCGGGGATGCTATTAGTTCGCAGTGTTCCGCGAGGGTTACTTCGCTGGGTGCGGAGCTCTCCACGGGGCGGCTTCTGACAATGGGCCGCTGGTCCGCATAGGGACCCTTGAGAGCCCAGACTTTCACTCTAACCTGTTGTCCGGTAACGACATGCCCGAGGTGAGAGTCGAACTCACACGGGGTTCACACGCGGCCGCTTCCGCGCCCGCGCGTGCGCTCACCTCGGGTCGTAGGATAGTTACAATGACGATACAAGCCATTGCTGTCGTAGGCGTCGCCGTCTGCCTGGCGTGTGCCCCTACTGATACCGCGTTTACTGCTCTGACACGGGCCCTCACCGCCATTGT
>JAPULP010000410.1 GCA_027294815.1 Gemmatimonadota bacterium
GCCATTCCGGGGAAGCGGCTGCAGGCATCGAGCGGCAGTCCGGCGCGTTTCCCAACCCAACCGTGTCGGTCTCCCGGGAGCAGACCTCAGTGAACGGCGGTACGAATTGGCAGAACATCGCCACGTTCGGCCAGCGCATCGAGATCGGGGGTCAGCGGGGCGCTCGACAAGCCGCTGCGCGTCATCGGCGAACGGCGGCGGAGGCCCGTCTGGCCGCGGTGGAGGCGCAAATCGATTTTGAGGTTGGCCGGACCTATGCCCTTGCCGTGGCGGCGGATTATCGCGTTGCCCGAACGGCCGAGGCGGCCGACGTGTTTTCCCGTGCCCGAGAGATTGGCGCGGAGCGGCTCGCCCAAGGGGATATCTCGGGATATGAGTACCGGCGGATAGCGTTGGAGGCGGGCCGGTACGCTGCGCTTGAAGCGGAAATGATGTTGGCCGGCCATGCGGCCCGGTTGTCTCTGGCCACTCTGGTCGCTCCATCCAGTGACTCGATATCCATCGTCGCCACTGAAATGCGCCTGGTCGAGTCCATTGCAACCGTGCCTATTGACGAGCCTTTGGATTCGCTCATCGCGCTCGCGTTTCAACGGCGGCCCGATCTTCGTGCGGCCGGGTTCGACGTTGAGGCGAGTGTCGCCGCCATGAGACTTGCCAGCCGACAGGCTGTTCCCACACCCACCGTGGCGTTGGGGTTCAAAAACGAGCGTGCAGCGACAGACCTCGGCGTCTCAAATGGCTTTGCGCTGCAGGTTGTGCTTCCCCTTCCGCTGTGGGATCGGCGACGCGGGGCGACCGACGCGGCCAGAGCCGTGTCGCAGAAGGTCGAGGCCGAAAGCGAGGAGCTCCGACGCAATGTCGCGCGCGAGGTTGAGCACGCGTGGAGGATGCTTGCCGCCGCGACGGAACAGTTGGACGTCCTTCGACCGCTGCTGGGCGCGGAGGCTCAACTCGCCTTACAGGCAGCGGAAACGGCATACACCGAGGGCGAGATCTCGTTGGTCGAATGGCTCGATGCGGTCCGGGCCTATCACGAGGCTCAGTCGAGCTTCGCCACCCTGCAAGCGGACCACGTGATTCGGCTCATGACACTCGAACGAGCTGTTGGTTCGGTTCTCTCCGGAGGAATAGAGCAATGACTATCTCGCGTTTCATAGCCCTGCTGGCGTTGGGAGTTACGTTCGCGTGTGCCCGGCCAGACGTTCCCGAGGACGATGGAGTCGAGTTGGCGGGTGGGGTCGTTACCATGTGGACGGACTCGACAGAGCTGTTCATGGAATACCCCGCTCTCCTTGTCGGTAATCCTGGCACGTTCGCGGTGCATCTCACCGACATGACGGATTTTACCCCGCTGCTCTCCGGCGTCGTCACGCTTGGATTCCAGCCTCGTGACGGCGGTGAGGCCTTCACCGTGACTCAGGAGGTACCGCGCCGCCCTGGCATTTACGGACCGGCGCCGGCGTTTCCACGAGCCGGTGTTTGGGATCTCACCATCACTGTCGAGAGCCCACAGGCTCACGATGTGATCTCCGTTCCCGGCTTGCGAGTCTACCCAAGCGCCGCAGAAGCACCACTCGTCGGTGATGAGGTGGACGACGGCATCCCGTTTCTGAAAGAGCAACAGTGGAAAACACCGGGGATGCGGACGGCGTTCGCTGCATTGGGGTCCGTGCGGCAATCCTTTGAAGCCACTGGTACGATTGTACCGACCGTTGGTCGGTATGCCGAAGTGAGCGCTCCGTTGAGCGGGTTTATCGGGATCGACGATGCGCGAAACTCTCCGGCCCCGGGACAGCGCGTGGCGAGAGGGCAAGTCGTGGCAATGTTAACTCCGACTCTTGGGGAGAGTGGCAGCGCGTTCGCCGAGGCACGGCGAGCACTCCGTGAAGCGGAAGACGACTTCGGGAGGGCGCAGCGCCTGCTCGAGGTGGAGGCCGTACCGGCACGTCGCCTACATGAAGCAGAAATTCGTTTGGATGCGGCACGGGAGGCGCTCAGGGGATTGACCGGTGGCCGGCCACTTTCTGAGGATGGCGTACTCGCGATCCGGTCGCCCATCAGTGGCGTGGTGGTGAGCCGAACGCTAGCGGCCGGAGTTCATGTCGCAGTGGGTGAGCGATTGTTTACCGTGGTGGACCCTTCCGTCGTGTGGCTTCGTGTCAATGTGCCGGTGGCGGTAGTGTCGCTCGTGAGCGACACGTCTGGAGCTTCATTCCAGCTTGACGGTTTTCCCCGCCGGTACCAAGTGACGCGGACCGTGTCGGTTGGCAGTGTGGTGGATTCATTGTCCCGGACGGTACCCGTGTTGTACGAGGTGACGAATCCAGATCGAACCATCAAGATCGGTGCCATGGCTCAAGTTGCCGTCCGCACCGGGCGAGCCGATGAAGGGGTTGTCATTCCGAGCACCGCCATCCTCGACGAGGATGGTCGCCCGATCGCATATGTGCAAATCTCTGGTGAACGGTTCGAGAAACGCGAACTAGAAAGCGGCGCGGTCGACGGGCAACGCACCCTTGTCTTGTCGGGCATCGCACTCGGGGACCGGGTCGTGACTGGTGCAGCTTACCAGATTCGCCTTGCATCGCTTTCCACCAGCGTTCCCGCCGAAGGTCACGCTCACTGAATAAGGATCAACACCATGTTCAATTACTTGATTGCGTGGTCTCTGCGGAACCGACCGTTCGTCCTGGCAACGGCTCTGCTCTTGCTG
>JAPULP010000411.1 GCA_027294815.1 Gemmatimonadota bacterium
CGACGAGATGATCAAGCTGATGAAGTAGGTTGTAGGTTGTAGGTTGTAGGTCTTACAAGACAGTGGAGTAAGAATAAGGGCGGCTTCCGGAATCGGGCCGCCCTTCGTGCTAGACGATTGGTTTGTGACTACAACCTAACACCTTACACCTAACCCTACTCCGGCCTTAACGCATCCACCAAGTCGATCCTCGTGGCCCGGCGTGCGGGCAGCAGGCATGCAAAGAGTCCAGCGAGACCGAGTGTGCCGATAATGGCGCCGTACACAAATGGGTCGGTGGGGTTCACGTCGAACATGACGACTTGAAGTGGACGGGCCATCGCCATCCCGATCCCCAACCCAATTCCCATACCGATTCCCAACTGGAGAAGCCCTTTCTTGAGGACGAGACGCACGATGTCTTTCGAGTAGGCGCCAAGGGCCATGTGCACACCCATCTCTTTTGTGCGCCGACTCACCGAGAAGGCCATCACCCCGTAGAGTCCCACCGCGGCCATGAACAATGCCACCGTTCCGAAAATCGTGAAGAGCGATCCGAACAACCCAAAAGCCCAGGTGTTGTCTGCAATCACCCCGTCCATCGTGTCGACCCAATAGATCGGGAGATTCGGATCGAGGCTCGCTACGGCATCGCGCACTAGCGGCGCGAGTGACATCGGATCGCCACCGGTCGTCACGGCAATGCTCATGAACCGCTGCGACCACTGTGGCAAAGGTGTGTAGATCGTTTCGCTTCGGCTGTTGTTGCCCCCCAATCCGCCCGGGGCGCCGCGGCCCACCTTGAGGTCTGGCACCACACCGACAATGGTCATCCAAGAGAATTCAGATTGCGAGCGGCCAAGACGGATCCGCTTGCCGAGAACGGAGTTGTCCGGAGAGTAGCGTTGAGCGAAGCTCTCGTTCACGATCGCCACAGGTATGGAGGTCTCGCGATCCCGCGTCGAAAAGTCTCTGCCTTCGAGGAAGCTCACACCGAACGTCTCGAAAAAGTCGGCCGTGATGGTCGCCCGGTTGGCGGCCGGGTAGTCCCTATCTTCTACGTACGTCTCACCCTCCAGAGCAAACGATGATCCGCCCTGGCCGACCGCCGGCAGGCTGGTTGTGAGCGCCGCCGACCGAACACCAGGAAGCCCTTCCAAACGAACCTTGAGCCCCTCGAAGAACTGCACTCGGCTCTCCTCGTTTGGATAATCGATCTCGAACAAACCCACCCGAGCGGTGAGGACACCCGCGGTCTCGAATCCCATGTCCAGGCTCTTGAGGTTAACCACACTTCGGATCATCATGCCGGCAGTCACGAGTAGCGCACAGGAGACCGCTATTTCTCCGATCACGAGAAAAGTGCTGAACTTGCCCATCCGGAGGCTCGACGCCGAACGGGATTCATCTTTTAACACGTCGTGCAGATCGCCGCCTGAAGCCCTGATCGCCGGCACGGTTCCGGAAACGATACTCGCAAGCAACGTGACACCGAACGCGAATGCCAACACCGGCGGATACAGTGCTATCTCGATCCAGTACGGCTTTTCGATGTTCACGAGTGCCGCATTGAATAGATCGATACCAACCTTGCTGAGTACGATCCCCAAAACGCCGCCGATCAGGGAGAGCAGGGTGGCCTCTACCAGCAACTGTCTGATCACGCGGCCGCGGCTGGCTCCCAACGCAGATCGGATGGCGACCTCCTTGCTGCGAATCAGCGACCGGGCAAGTAGCAGGTTGGCGACGTTGGCGCACGCGATGAGGAGCACGCCGAACACGGCGAACAACATGACGTAAAGCACCGCACTGATCTGCGGCGGCATGTACCCTTCGACGAATGTCTTGACGCTCACGCCAATGCCTTCGTTGGATTGCGGATACTCCGTCGCCAAGCGCTGGGCGATACCGGCCATTTCGGTCCTCGCCTCGTCCAAGGACACTCCTTCTTTCAACCGGCCAAAAACTTGAACACTCCAACCTTCTCCACGGGGAATCTCCACCGGATCCAGATTGAGGGGCAGCCATACTTCTTCCTGGAATGGAAAACGAAATCCGGGTGGCATCACACCGATGATGGTTGTGGGACGCCCGTTGGCCCGAATGGTCTGACCAAGAATGTCCGGGTCGCCGCCGTAACGCGTTTGCCAGACGTCATAACCGAGAATGATGGTTTGCGGCGTGTGTCCCCTGTCGTCTTCGTCAATGAATCCTCGGCCCATCAACGGCTGAACGCCGACCTGCGCGAAGAGACCAGCGCTGACAAGGCCTCCGTCGAACCTCTCCGGACGTCCCTCTGCATCCACGACATTGACCGTGCCCCCGCGGGCGGCTCCGAGGTCCTCGAACAGCTTTTGCTGGTCACGCCAGTCGGTGAAGTCGTGAACCGACACCGACATGTTCTCGATGTCTTCGGAGAGATTGTTGCGATCGAGGTACATGAGGCGATCAGCGCCCTCGTACGGCAGCCCGCGCATGAGCGTCGCGTACACGATGCTGAACGTGTGCGTGGTGAGCCCCACGCCCAACGCCACCGTTACTACCGCAACGAGCGACAACGCAGGTGTCCTGAGCAACATTCGGAGGCCGTAACGAGTATCGTTCCACAACGTTCCCATGATCTCTCTCCTAGGACTACCATGACTCCACGACGCCGGACCGCGCTTCGAAAACACGCGTGGTCGTCGTTGACGTGCGAGCTTGAAGAAACCGACGGCGATGGTCTTGCAAAGGTGTTTCCACAACCAGAGTCGGGCTCTGAAACGGCTGAGGCGGGGTCGTACGTGTTCGACGTATTCCTCCAACAAGTCGCCCACGACCGCGTCCTGCTGGATCCTGTCCAGCGCCCGCTGGAGCATTATCGGAATGCGCGGGGGTTCTCCGGTCATCGTTGGTGTCCCGACCCGGGATCCGTTTCAAAACCCTGCCACAGTGCGCTGATCATGTCGCGGGATCGTTTGAGCGCGACCTGCCCTTTGGCCTCGAGCCGGAAGTGACGCTTGGAACGGCCACCCCGCGTGGCAGTGGGCTCGCCCGTGTAGGAGCTGACCAGGCCTTTGTCCTCCAACCGGTGGAGGGTGGGGTAGATCGCGCCGAGCGATACGTCGCGGTCGGTCCGGGCCTCGATCTCGCGGCGGATGGTGACCCCGTAGGCGTCTTCCCCCAACCGCATGACGGCGAGGAGGACAACGTACTCGAATTCGCCCAAGTAATCTCGTTTGTTGGTCATGCTACCTATTTGTCTGATTGTATAAGAGAAATACGAGGGGTCCGAGAAAAGGTTTCAGTGGGAGTGGGCTCCCGTCTGTCCGACCGACAAGTCTGAAACACTCCCTGGTCTTCCACCGTAGGCTATAGCATCAAGTGGAACATTTGCCAGGAGCCGACGGTCGCGATGTCACCTAACCCTAAGAAACACTTGCCCTTACAGACTCACAACTTCCAGATCCTGCTTTCGCTGCTCAAGCGGGAGATGCACGGCTACAGCATCATCAAGGATATCGGCGAGCGAACGGGCGGGGAGATGGCGCTCGGTACCAGCACCCTGTATGCAGCCATCAAGCGGATGGTGAAGGAAGGGTTGTTGGAGAAGACCGATCGGCCGGCCGACAACGAGTCGTCCGATGCTCGGCGTCTTTACTACCGCACTACTGATTTTGGCCGAGCGGTGGCGCGTGAGGAGGCCCTGCGCATACGGCGGTTGGACGAAATGTTGACCACCACGGACCTGCTGGTGGATGCGACGTCAGAAGAGACGGGTGCACGGTGATGGCCGGCCGTCTACCGCTTGCCGTCCGCATTCACGCGCGTTTGGTGCGAAGCCTGGTTCCGTCTCTCGGTCAGGAATACATCACGCAGGCCAACACCGCGTTTGGTGATCTCTACGGCGACATGACGAACGCGTCGATCTGGCAGCGGATTCGTCTGTTGTCCCGTGAATGCGTCGCAATCGTCGTAACCGCATTCGCCGAATACAAGGAACAGCACGCGGCACCGAAGTCAGTCGTGGGCTCGACGCCCGACCCCCGATCCCCGACTCCCGACTCCCGTTCTACGAGCCGGCGCCAGCATCCGCTTCGCGCATTCGGCGACAATCTGCGCCAGGATTTCACCTACGCCATCCGCAGTTTGCTCCGGACCCCCGGGTTCACGGCTGTGGTCATCGCATCGCTGGCGCTCGGCATGAGCATCACCACGACCTTCTTCAGTATCGTCAATGCGCTCGTTCTGCGTCCGCCGCCGCATGTCGAAGCGCCCGACGAGCTGATGACCATTCGCGTCGGTAGTCGCGGCGGCCCACACTCGTACCCCGATTTCGTCGACATTCGCAATCAGGCCGAGGCGCTCGAGAATGCTGCCCTCTTCAGCCAGCGCGATATCGTGCTCACACTGCCCGACCGCCCACCTCGGAGGGCGTTCGCTGAAGAAGTGTCGGAGAGTTACTTCAACGTATTAGGTGTGGCGCCGGTGTACGGCAGAAGTTTCATCGAAGAAGAATGGACGACCGCGAACGTCACCGTGCTCGGTTACGGTTTCTGGCAACGCGAGTTTGGGGGTGCCCCCGAGGTTCTCGGACAGGTCATTCTGATCGATGGACGCGAGCACACCGTTGTTGGCGTTGCTCCCCCGGGTCTTACGGGCGTCATCGAGCCATCTGTCCCGGACCTTTGGTATCCAGTCGAGCCGGGCTATCGCGAAATGCGCGGTCGCCGCAGCTACACGATGATCGGCAGGATGCGACCGGGCGCGAGCATCGAGCAAACACAGGCGCAACTCGATCTCATTGCGGCGCGGTTGGCCGACGAGTATCCCGGAATGTGGAAGGATAGGAACGGAGTAGGACAGCCTCTGACGGCTCGTTCGATTGCGGAAGACAGGATTGTCTCGAAAACCGAAGGACACTCTGGCGAGGCCATCGCTGTTCTTGCGATTCTCAGCACCATTGTCCTGCTCGTCCTTGGGATTGCTTGTTCCAACGTGGCGAATCTATTGCTTACACGCGCTCAACGCCGGCGAACTGAGATTGCGATGCGGCTGGCGTTAGGGGCGAGCCGACGTCGCTTGATCGCACAGCTGTTGAACGAGAGTCTCATTCTCGCAGGTGTGTCCGGTGCCGCGGCTCTGTTCGTGGTGTATTGGATTACAGATCTCGTTGCGTCGGGACGGTTGGGGATCGGCCTACCAGCTATGGTGGACGTCACGGTCGATTGGCGGGTCGCTCTCTTCGTCGCTGTCGTCGCAACAGGAACAGGAATTCTCTTTGGACTCGTGCCTGCGTTGCAGGCGTCGCGTCCCGATCTCGTGTCCGCGCTCAAGGGACTCGAAGGCGAGAAGCGAGGTGCGTTCTTCAGCGTACGGAATATCCTGGTAGTCGTACAGGTCGCGGGGTCGTTGATTCTGTTGGTCGGCGCCACGCTGTTCATGCGTAGTCTCCAAGAGGCGGGACGTGCGGACCTTGGGTTCGATCCTGAAAATGTGGCCGTCATCTCGCTCGACCTCGGACAACGCCAATACACCGCCGAGGCGGGTGCGCAGTTCTATACCGACGTAGTGCAGCGGATGGCTACGCTTCCCAACGTGGAAAGCGTTGCATTGGCCATGACCATTCCGCTCGGCCGCGGCCGCACGCGATGGGGCCGGCTGTCGGTTGAGGGATATGAACGGGCACCAAACGAAGTGATAGCCGCTGACGGTAACGTTGTGACACCGGGGTATTTCGATCTGGTACGTATGTCGCTGGTGCGTGGACGAGATTTTACGAGCGGCGATCGTGATGGAGCTGTCGAGGTGGTCGTCATCAACGAGGCGTTTGTGGATCGTTATTTTGGCGATCGCAATCCGCTAGGAAAGCAAGTCGATTCGTGGGAAGTCGTGGGAGTCGTGCGGAATGCGAAGTACGATCAACTGGGCGAGTCGCCGTTGCCCCATATTTGGCTTCCCCACGCGCAAAACCCCAGGCTTGCCATGGGGATCCATGTGCGTACCGGTGGTGATGTCGGAGCCACGCTTGCCGCTCTCGTGCGTCAGGTGCAAAGCATGGATCCAGGCCTGCCAATCATGAATCCCGGCACGATGGAGGATCTCACGGCAGCCGCGACCCTGCCACAACGGATCATGTCGGTCATACTCGGCGTGGCGGGTCTTATCGCCCTGGGAATGGCGATGATGGGGATCTACGGAGTGATGGCATTCGCGGTGAGCCAGCGAACCCGCGAAGTGGGCCTTCGAATCGCGCTCGGCGCGCACCCAGTGAACGTCGTACGCATGATCGTGCGTGAGGGCCTGTTACTTTCCGGCACGGGATTGGTCGTCGGCCTGGCCGTGTCGGCCGTCATCACCCGTGCCCTCAGTGTACTGCTCTATGGCGTGAGTCCTATGGACCCCGGTGCGATGTTTGGCGGGGCCTCACTGCTGTTGCTGGCATCGGTGGCGGCTACGCTCCGACCCGCGCTGAGCGCGGCAAGGGTGGATCCGATGCAGTCGTTGAGGAATTAGTGGGGTGTAGTGTTCTTGTAGTCCACACCCTACACCCTACACCCTACACCCTACACCCTACACCCTACACCCTACACCCTACCCCCTATTTGTTTTTAGTCCGAGTTTCAAGATCTTGGCGATGAGCCGGTCATACCCCATCCCCACCGCTTTTGCCGACTCCGCGAAGTCTTCGTCACGCGCCAGGTCAGGATTGGGATTCGGCTCCAGGAGAAAGAGCTTGCCGTCCTCGGCCAGCCGGAAGTCCATTCGGGCATAGCCGGTCAATCCCAGGATCCGATAAACTCGTTTGCTCAATTTGACGATGCGGTCGGCGACACCGTCCGGGAGATCTTTCGCGGCGCCGGTCTTGATGCCGTGTTTCTTCTGGTATTCGAGGTTCCACTTGATGCGCTCGGTCGCGATGCGGGGTTTGCCGTCCGCAAGCTTCTCGAACCGCATCTCCCATACCGGGAACGTCTGCAGTCGCTGGTTCCCTATCACCCCGAGATACAACTCCCGGCCTTCGATGTACTCTTCCGCGAGGGCATCCGTACCGATCTGTTCGTGGATAAACTGTACCCGCTCGGTGAGTTTTTCGTCGTTCGTGACGAGCGAGGCTTGTGCGATCCCCGCGGATCCATGTTCGGTGCTCGATTTGACGAACAGAGGAAATGAAAGACGCCGTGGCCTCCGAATCGTCCGCCCACGTGGGAATACAGCGAAGTCCGGAGCGGGGATTCGATGATACCGCAGGAGTTTCTTGGCGAGCGCTTTGTCGTCGGCCACTTGGAGGCCGGTTGGGTGACACCCCGTGAATGGTTGGCGCATGAGCTGCAGGTAGCCAAGCACGTACGGCACATAGATTCCTTCTCCGCGGAACTCCTCCAAGAGGTTGAAGGTGATGTGAGGTTTCCAATCGAAGAGTGTGGTCCGAATCGCCGCCACCTCATCGACATCGCCGAGCAGTTTCGTCTCGTGCTTGAGCTGCTTGAGGGTGTTGACGACGTGGTATTCGGTCTTCCACGGTGCAATCTCTTTTTCCGACAGTCCTTTCAGGCTCGTTGGAAGTTCGATCTTCTGATGAGTCAGAACTAGGACTCGGAGTTTCACACAGGCACCACGTGCTCGACCCGACGAAAATCGGCTGTCATTTTTGAAACAATATCGAGGAGTCTGGGCTGCACTTCGTCGGCCGGCCGTGAGGTGCGGAGGTCGAGTTCACGGGACCGCTTGGTCAGCTCTTTCAACACGAGATTGACGACGTACGCTTTCTCAAGATCGTCACCCGCGAGCCGTCGCCGTGCATTGGCTGCCTCGCGCACCAGGAATGCGGCAGCCGAACTGTTGGACCCTCGTGCGTCACCAGAGAAAAGTTGTTTCAAGGGGCGGTCATAGTAGTGGCGGTCGTCGGGAAGGTATTTCCGTCTCTTGTTGCGGTAGTGTGTTCGCAGGGTCTGGCGCAGTCGGTGCAACGGATCGATGTGTGGTGCGGGTTCGACCGGCTGACGTAGGCCTGCAATCTCCGTCATCAACTCGTCCACATACTCCAATTTCCGGATCGCGGGCCAATCGCGGTACCGTTTGCGCCATCCCGATCCGGACTGGAGCCACACGGCGAACGTTTCGGCGAAATCCTCCGACGGGTGGCTTTGCGCGTACCACCAGTCCAGGTGAAGGACATATTTTCGACTTCTCGGTTTCGGAATGTAGTAGTCGGGATAACGTTTCGTCGCCTTTCCGAACACCTTTCTCCAGCGGCGCTTGCGGTGCAGACGGTATGCTGTTTCGATGGCGTGGCCGGCTTCGTGGCGGAGCAACTGCATGCACCACGTTTTGCTTCCCCCCTCCACTTCAAACATCTGCGAGGCCTCGAGCCGGGTCAGGCGGGGGTGCGCCAAGTAAAACGGAATGGCGATGCCTGGCACGTGCTCGGGCACGAACCACTCGTCCGACAGCCAGACCGGCGGTCGAAGGCGCAGATCACGTTGCCGCAATTCCTCATAGAGTTGTTGGACCCTTTGCTCGACCGGTGTACCAACGAGGGTGAGATCGAGGTCGCACAGTCTGACTCCAAACAGTTCGTCGTCGGACATGCGGCTCCACCGCGGCCCGCGGCGTGGTGTGATCTCGCCGTGCCGTCGCGGCGTTTTCGTCGGGCGTTCCAGCAGTTTGGTCATTGATAACCGGGGTCCGGGAGTCGGGAGTCGTGCAAGGTAAGACTTGGGAAGCAGGAGGTGAAGCGTTTCCCATCGCTGGGACCCCGGACACCCCGGACCCCGGATCCCGACCCGCGACTCCCGACTCCCGTTACCGAACCCGCGACAACAAGAACTCCAGCTCCTCCAGGCTTCCGTCGCGCTGCCTGACGGCGACGTGTATCCGCATCGTGTCCTCGGTCTCCAGACGGTACGTGAGACTGTTGAATTGAATCAGGCCCGGCTCAACGTGGGCGAGGCGGAATCTCACCATCTCCTCTTTGTCCTCCCATCCGGTCATGTCCGGGTTGAAGTGTTTGAGGCGGAGCACGAGCGAGCCTTCGTGTTCGGTGAGGGCGAAGATCTCATAGAAGAGCACCCCACCATCGCTTACCGTGCGGAAGAGCCCTGGCATGGCACCCCCGCCGGGCTCCATCCAGAACTCCTCGGAGATCCCGCCGAGTCCCGGGCCCCGCCAATGGCCCTGAAGCCAAGCGACGTCGGCCAGGGTGGCGGGCGGCGACGTCATCCCGGAATCCAGCCTCACGGTGTGCGCGGTATGGCGGCGCTGGGCGTTGAGCGGAGAAATCCCCGCAGCGACCAGAATCGCCGTGGTGCCCGTGGTCAGGATGAGACGCCCGAGTAGATCTCTGGTTCCGCGCAGCATATCCGCCTCCTGGAGGTGTTGATCTCACGACTTCTTATTTAATAGACGAACGCGCGGTCGCAAAATCGACAGCGGAGGGGGGAGGACGAGGGGAGGTGCTGGCCTGGCGGCTTCGTCAGAAGTACACGGAGATCTGAGTGTAGGCAAAGTCGCCGTATGTGCCGAACTCGCTCTCGAGTTGCGGCACGGGGCCGAGGAATTGCGGCGCGGTGCCGAATGAGAAGAGGCCACCAATGCTGACCCGGGTGTTCTGCCCGAAGTCGTAGGTGGCATTGGGGGTGAGGGCGACGCTGGGGTCCCCCATGTTGACAAGGCTGCTGGCAGCAAGCGTCAGGCGATCGCTCGGCCGAATCGACGCAAGCGCCCCGAGCATGTGTCGACCGAGGTAATAGGTTTCGCCCCGTGCATATTCGGCGGTGGCCAGCAGACTCGCATACTGCTCGCTCCGATTGGACCCGAGCCCGTTGTGGTGGTACTCGAGGGAGAATAGCATACTCGATGAAATCCAGTCGGCTCCGATGGTGGCTCGGATGCGACGGAGGTCTTCGTCGTCGATCTCCCACGGTACGCCAATTTCACCACGCACTTTCCATTTATCTATTACAAAAGACGCCCCGGCGAGCCCGATCAACTCGCGCCAGAACTTCCCCGCGCCGACGTATACATCGGCCACGGGTAACTCGATGGTTGCACGGATGCCCGCCGACAGGTCGCGCGACGAGCCGCGATCGGCGATGACCGCGTCCAACTCGACCCCATCCGCCGGATACATCAATGCACGGATGGCGTCGAGTCCTGGTTTTTCTTCGGTGTCGAGCTCAAACGGGCTGAACTGTGCCCACAGGTCGGCTATCGGGAAAAGATTCGATATTCCCCACGTGATGGCCTGCCGGCCGATCGTGAGGTCGACGACGTCAGAGTAGATGGTTACGGCCAGGCGGTCCAGATCGTGCCACACGCGCAGGTGATCTTCATCGACCAATGTGGTTTCGAGATCGATGCTTCGACCCGGGACTGCGCTCACACCGAAGCCGAGCACGTCGCGTCCGCCACCGCCGCCCGATGAGGAGTATTGGGACTGCAGTCGATTGTGAACGTTGAGCCGAAGCCACCCGCCAACGTCGACCAGCCATTTGAGCCGGATCACCTCGCTGTTGAACCCAACCCGTCGATCGGTGACAATTGGATCGTAACCCAAATCCTGAAACCCGGTCAGCGATCGTACGTATCCGCCGAGGTCCAGCGTCACCTCGCTTCCCGAATTCGTCTGTGCACTGCCCACACGCACGAGTGTTGTTGAGAGAACCAGGGTGCCGAGAACCACCCCGCCGATTCGGTGCACGAACATCACATGACGTCGTTCGCGGCGCCGTCTATATGGCCATCGAGTAGACGGATCAAACGACGTGACCGATTGAAGACGACGGGATCGTGCGTCGAAAAGAGGAAGGTGGTTCCAAGCTCCCCGTTGAGTTCTCGCATGAGTTCCATCAGTTCGGCGGACGTTTCGCTGTCGAGGTTTGCCGTGGGTTCGTCGGCGAGCACGAGACGAGGTTCGGTGGCGAGCGCACGGACGACGGCCGCCCGCTGTTGCTGCCCTCCGGATAGCTCGTGGGGTTTACGATCGGCCATGTCGGCAAGTCCCACCCGGTCGAGCAGGCCCATGACCCTTGTGCGTCGCTCCGCGGTGGGAACCCCGCGCAACAAAAGCGTGAACTCGGCGTTCTCATACGCCGTCAACACGGGTACGAGGTTGTATGCCTGGAAAATGAAACCGACCGTGTCCAGGCGAAAATCCGCCGCGTCGCCTCTGTCGAATTGCGACACATCTTGTCCTGCAACGGTGATCGTACCTGAGTCCGGTTTATCCAACACACCGATGAGGTTCAAAAGTGTGGTTTTGCCCGATCCCGAAGGACCGACCAGCGCGGTGAACTCTCCGTCGTCGAGGTCCATGTCGACGCCTCGAAGCGCGTGTACCTCGAGCGTTCCTTGATGATAGACGCGCGTCACGCCCCGCACCTGAATCAACGGTGATTCGGTCACGGCCAATCCCCCTTGGTTACCCGCATTGGGCATCGATTCGTAATTCATATCTGTTGCACTCACCATTCGTAGAAACGCGGACGATCCTTCGTAGAAACGCGGACGATCATTCGTAGAAACGCGGATGATCATTCGTAGAAACGCATCGCCTCGGCCGGCACCAGGCGGGCTGCGCGCCAGGCTGGATACACCGCGCTCAATACGGTTGCGACGGCGACAAAGAACGACCCGACGAGCCACTTCATGGGGTTGATGGAGCTGCGAATGACCATATCGGCAAAGTTCACCCCGGCAACTTCCATCTCGTCGAAACTGTAGATCTTCGATAGCGAAATGCCCCAATGGTCGATGGCCAGATGGCTCCCCAGGCCGATGGCGAACCCGACGCCCATCGCCAGCGCCGTCATCAATATGGTTTCGGCCATCATCAGGCGGCCTATGCGTACGCCCTTCATGCCCAGCGCCGACAGCAATCCCAATTCGCGAACGCGCTCCAACACGGCCATCAAGAAGGTGTTGGTCACCGAGAACAGCACAACCAGCAAGATGACCGCCATGTAGAGATATCCGAACGCGTCATCCAACTCGATGAAACCGACCATTTCGGGTACGGCCTCGGGCCACGGAAGAATCTCGAGGTCAGCGGCCGCCACACCGAGTGCCTCTTCGATAGCGATGGCCACGTCGTTTCCAGTTTCTCCGTCGGCTGCCAGCACCCCGATCTGCGTGAGCATGCCGTCCATGCTCACCGTTCGGCGCGCGGCCGCGAGCGTGGTATATCCGAGCAACCCATCGAGAGTGGGTGTGCCTGTTTCCA
>JAPULP010000412.1 GCA_027294815.1 Gemmatimonadota bacterium
ACAGCGACACAAGCGGGTTCGTCGGTTTCTCCATGGCCACGTGAAACTCATAGGGAAAACTCGTCATTTTCATAGGGGAAATTGACTACAAAAAGCTTGTTCTCCCAGTAGAAACACTTACTTTGGTGTGCAATTGGGGCTGGCTTTCGTCGACGAATCACTCATTCCTCGAGGGGGAAATGGCTGCAAAACGAAAGAAGAAAGCCAAGAGAAAGGCGACCAAGCGTAAGGGCGCAAAGCGGAAAGCGACCAAACGCAAGGCCACCAAGCGCAAGGCCACCAAGCGCAAGGCCACCAAACGCAAAGGCGCCAAGAAGAAGAAGGCGACCAAGCGTAAGGCCACCAAGCGCAAGGCTAAGAAAAAGAAGGCTACCAAGCGCAAGGCAGCTAAGCCGAAAGTGACCAAGAAGAAGAAAGCCGCGAAGAAGAAACCCGCGAAGAAGAAGGCCAAGAAGAAGTCCAAGCGTAAGCCGAACCCGGCCTTCATGAGGCCATTGCAGCCAGACGCTTTGCTGGCGGCCGTGGTGGGCAGCAAGCCGCTGCCGCGGACCGAGGTCACGAAGCAGCTTTGGCACTACATTCGCAAAAATGGACTGCAGGACAGTGTCAATCGCCGCATGATCAATGCGGACGCTAACCTGAAGGCCATATTCAACGGCAAGTCTCAGGTCAGCATGTTCGAAATGACGAAGCTGGTGTCCCGCCATATGGCGTAGGCGGGACGAGCTTCGTTCAGTTGTACAAGCAGTACTGCTGTACCAGCCCCGGAACCGTGAGGGGGCACGGCGCGCTCGTCGGCCCCCAACGGCCCCTCATGCCGGCAGATCTGTCAACAAAAAAGCTTTAATTGCGAGACGGGGGTAAAGCTGCGCCGGTGATGGGGCGTCAGGCCGTTCGTATCAATGGCCACGATGTGTTCCGCCGTTCCGTACCCCATGTTCTGCTCCCAACCGAACGCCGGGAATCGACTCCCCAGCAAGACCATCAGACGGTCCCTGGACTGTTTGGCAATAACCGAAGCGGCCGCGATGGAGAGACACGTGGCGTCGCCCTTGACGATCGCTTCGTGCTCGCAGCGGAGTTCCGGAAAGGGATTGCCGTCGACCAACACATGATCCGGTGACGGAGAGAGCAGCGAGAGTGCGCGCCGCATTGCCAGCGCGGTGGCGCACAAAATGTTCATGCGGTCGATCTCTCGGGGAGACGCGGCGCCGACGCCCCACGCCAACGCCGTACTGCGAATAACGCCCGCCACGCGATCGCGTTGGCGGGCGGTCATTTGTTTGGAGTCGCGCAAACCCTCGATGTCCGTCATGTCGTCCGAAAAGACGACCGCCGCAGCTACGACCGGACCGGCGAGGGGGCCTCTTCCGACTTCATCCAGGCCGGCGACATGGCGGATCCCCTTCGCCCACAGCGCGCTCTCGCGCGCCAGCGTCGGGGTGTCCACCTACGAATCTCGACGTTCCCGAATACGGGCCGCCTTCCCGGCGAGCTTGCGCAGGTAATACAGCTTGGCGCGACGGACGCGGCCGCGGCGGACGACGTCGATGTCCGAAAGACTCGGAGAATGCAACGGGAAGATGCGTTCTACGCCGACGCCGGATGACACTTTCCGCAACGTGAACGTCTCGCCGATCCCGCCACCCCGCCGTGCGATACAGACACCCTCGAAGGCCTGGAGCCTTTCCTTTTCTCCCTCGCGAACGCGCACCTGTACGCGCACGGTGTCGCCCGGACCGAAGTCGGGGATGTCCGTGCGTAGACCCTCGTGTTCGATAGTCGCTAAAATCTTCATGTTCTTACCCTCTTGGCTCGGCCTGGTCGGGCCGCTGTTCAGCCACATAGCGCGCCCACAAGTGGGGGCGTCGCTCTTCGGTCAATCGTTCCGCCTCGGCCCGGCGCCACGCTTCGATCTTGGCGTGATCGCCTGCCTGAAGGACCTCCGGTACTCGCTGCCCGCGAAACTCCGCCGGTCGCGTGTAGCTCGGTGGACTCACGAGCCCTTCGTAGTACGAATCCGTCGCAGCAGAGTCGTGATCACCCAACGCGCCGGGCAACAGCCTCACCACCGCATCTATCACACAGAGCGCCGCCATCTCGCCGCCGGACAGCACAAACTCCCCGATGGCTACCTCTTCATCCGCCCGGGACGCAACGCGTTCGTCCACGTCTTTGTAATGCCCGCACAGCAGGGTCAACTCTTCACCAACGCTGTACCGTACCGCGTCGTCGTGTGTGAACAGCTGCCCCCGTGCGGAAAGCAACACAACCGGCGGCTTTGGCGTCAAGTCGTCGAGCGCCTCGTAGAAGGGCTCGGGTTTGAGCACCATTCCCGCCCCACCGCCATACGGGGCATCATCCACTGTTCGGTGACGATCGTGCGTGTAGTCCCGCAAATCCACCAACCGAACGTCGTACAATCCGGCTGACGCGGCCCGACCCAGGATGCTGGTCTCGAGCGGCTCCCGAAACAAGTTCGGAAACAGTGTGACCACGTTCACCTGCAACATCTACAGGTCCAACAAACCGGGCGGTAATACGACGTCAATGCGTCGGTTTTCTCGGTCGAGTCGCCTCACAATTGGATCCCGGAAGGGAATCAAGTGTTCCTTCCCGTCATGCTCGACCACCAAGACGCTTCCGCCCGGTACTCCAACGATTTCCCTGACAATGCCGATTTCGACGCCGTCTTGCACGACGTGCGACCCCGGGATTTCGTGGAGATACATCTCTCCTTCTTCAGGGGCGCGCAACTCGCTTCGATCCGCACCAAACGTCACCGCTCCCCACGACCGCAGCACCGCGCGGTCCGTGATCCCCTCGAAGGAGATCAGCCAATGACGCTGATACGGCCGCGCCTTCTGGATCACCACTTCGACCCCCGTCGGCCGTCCTTCGTCGTCCACCGGCACCAATACCCTGCCGGGGACAAAGACTTCGTCGGGCTCGTCCGTCAAAGGGAAAACCTGCGCTTCACCCTTGAGCCCGTGTGGCTTCCGGAAACGCGCTACCGCGAGGTAGGTCGCCTCCTCCATCGCGTTGTTACCCGTCCTTCGCCTCGGGCTCGGTGGGTGCCTCGGGCTCAGTGGGTACCTCGGCTACGGTCGCTGTGGCCCCTGCCTCCGCAAACACACCGGCCTTCTTGAATAACGAGCGCACCGTGTCGGACGGAGTGGCGCCGCGCGACAACCAGTCCCGCGCCTTCTCCGCGTTTACCTCGATCGTGACGGGCTCAGTACGTGGATTGTAGTGGCCGAGTGTTTCAATGAACCTTCCGTCACGTGCCGCTGCCTTTTCCGTCACCACGATCCGGTACATCGGAGCGTGCCTGCGGCCCGTTCGGCGCAAACGAATTCGTGTTGCCATATAGACTTCCTTGCGAATCCTTTCTAACTGAGCTTGCCCATTGCTTTCATCATTTTCTTCATCCCCCCAAACTGCTTCACCAACTGGTTTACTTCCTGAACCGACCGGCCGGCACCCCGGG
>JAPULP010000413.1 GCA_027294815.1 Gemmatimonadota bacterium
GATGGATTGCGCTGACCCCGGTCGTGGTGAACGCATTCGGTTTGCTGCCGGCCTCGAGAAGCGCGCCAACCGCGTCGCCAAGCCCTTCTCTGCTGGCCAAGTGGAGCGCGGTGTAGCCACCGAGGCGGGTCGTCGATGCCAAGTTGGCGCCGGCGTAAAGCACGAGCTCGGCCATCGCCACATTGTTATGCGCGGCGGCCCAATGCAACGCGGTCATGCCGTCGCCCTGTGCCGCGTTGACATCGGCCCCCGAGCGTAGCAACGATCGCACCGTCTCGATATCACCCTTCATGGCCGCGTCGGCGACGGGCGACTCCGGCGCCGGAGTCCCCAGCAGCAGGGCCAGGAACATGGCACCGAGCACATTCACATTCACATTCATTCGGTTACGCATGTCACCTCCGGGTCACTGACTGCCGGTAGAGGTTGGGGACACATCAAACGAAAACTCGCCCGTACTGTCGCCGAAGCTTTCCATGTCACTCATGCCGAGCCCGTGCATCAAGCTCAACATCACGTTCGCCATGGGTGTACCGTCTTCGGCCTTGACGTGGAGACCACCCTTCGGCCGACCGCCTGCCCCACCCGCGAGGAACAGCGGGCATCGCCGATGGTTGTGCAGGTTGCTGTCGGCCATAGCGGAGCCGTAGACGATCAGGGTTTTGTCCAGGAGATTGGCGTCTCCGTCCATTGTGTTCTGGAGGCGCTCCAGGAAGTACGGGACCATGGAAACGTGGTACTCGTTGATCTTGGCGAACTCCTTTACGCGTTCCTCCCGACCACCGTGGTGCGAGGCCGAGTGGAACGGACTGTTGGTGCCGCTCGCGGGATAGATTCTCGATGATGCGTCGCGTCCAAGCTTGAACGAGAACACACGCGTGAGATCGGAAGCGAAGGCCAGCACCTGAAGGTCGAACATGAGCTTTATGTGCTCCTCGAACGAATCAGGCACTCCGGCGGGGGCTTCGGGCAACTCATGAGTATCGCCGCTGGCGTTGCGCGCCTCGATGCGTTGAATGCGCTGTTCGACTTCCCGGATGTTCGCGGCGTACTGATCGATCCGGATCCGGTCGGCCGGCCCAACGTCTCGTCGGAGGCTCTGCATCTCGTCCATGACCCAGTCGAGGATGCTGCGGTCGGTCCGGCGGCGCGCGGCGCGCTGTTCCGGCGTCCCACCGGCACCGAAGAGCTGTTCGAAGACAGCCCGAGGATCGCGCACCATCGGAAGCGGTTCGTCGGCCGCCGCCCAACTGATCGTGTCGGTGTAGGCACAGGCGTACCCGTACGCACAACCACCGGCCTGATCGACGGGCTCGATCGAGAGCTGCATCGACGGAATGGGTGTGTCTTGACCGAAGCGCTGCACGTAGAGTTGGTCCATCGACGCCCCCACATGCACGTCCGATCCCTCGGTTTGCTTCGGATGGGCTTGCGTCAAGAACACTGCGGCCGAGCGGAAATGGTCTCCACCGATCTCTTTCGGTTGATACGCCTCCGCCATCCTGGAGTCGGTGTTGCTGACGATCGTCAGGTAATCCCTGAACGGCTCCAACGGGAGCAAACTGCTCGGCGACAGGTCGAAGTCTCGACCTTCGGCAGCCGGCGCCCAGAGATTGAGCGAAGCGCCCAACTCGTTGCACCCCGCGGCGCCGTGCACCTGTTCGATGCAGACCAACCGGGTCTTGTTGGCGGACTGCGCGGCGTACGTATCGGCCCACAGCCGCCTCGCGGGAACCATCGCGTCGAGGAGCGGTAAACCGACCGCAGCGCCCATGCCGTGTAACATGGTGCGCCGGGAGATGTGTTTACCTGTGATGAATTCCATTCGTTTCTCCTAAAAGGAATTGCTGCCGCGGATTGATAATTTGGACACGGATAGCTCCATGAACGATCCGACAGACGGGACGTTCCCGAATGAATCCGTGCTCAAAAGATCAATCCGTGGCAGTATTTCATTGTAGGTCTTCTACGGCCGCTTCGGCCTTGGCCATATAAAACGCCGGGCTGTTCACAATACCTAATACGAACGCCGACATGCGGTTGCCTTTGGCCTCGGCATCCCGGGCGATCGCGCGCACCGTCGGCATGTCGTAGTACTCGACCCTCCGGGCCAGCGCATACGCCAAGAGGTTGGTGGTGAAGTTTCGGACCAATGACTCCGGCCGTTTGAGAAGTGCCTGCAAGAGTTCGCCGGGGTTGCTCACCGGGGTCCCGTCATACAGTTCGCCCCGGGTATCCAAGGGTATTCCGTTTTCCTTGATGCGCCATTCCCCGGTGACGTCGAAGTTGTCGAGGGCCAAGCCGATGGGGTCCATGAATCGGTGACACGACTGGCACACCTCGTTCGAACGATGCAACTCCATCCGCTCACGCGTCGTAAGCATACGGCCGTCTTGCGCGTCCTCGGTCGCCTCCAAGTCCGGCACGCCCGGTGGTGGTGGCGGCGGCGGGGTTCCCAGGAGCACTTCCATGACCCACTTGCCCCGGAGAACCGGAGACGTGCGGTCCGCATGGGAGGTCAAGGTGAGCACGCTTCCGTGGCCCAGTATCCCCCGGCGCTTGTCGTCCGGGTAGGTCACGAGCCGGAAGTCCGGTCCGATGACGTCAGGAATTCCGTAGTGCCGGGCAAGACGCTCGTTGACGAACGTGTAGTCGGCCGTCAGCAACTCGAACACGCTCCGGTCTTCGCGCACGAGATGGGTGAACAGCAGTTCCGTCTCGCGATGCATCGCCTGGGAGAGTTTCTGATCGAAATAGGGATATGACAGCGCATCCGGGTGAACCTTTTCCAGATCCTGGAGCCGGAGCCACTGCGCCGCAAAGCGAGTGGCCAGTGCCTCGGAGCGCGGGTCGGCCAGCATCCGTCGCGCCTGGCGGTCGAGAACGTTGGACTTCGAAAGCTCCCCTCGCTCGGCGAGATCGATCAGCTCGCGGTCGGGCGACGTTCCCCAAAGAAAGAACGAGAGCCGCGACGCCAAGTCGAAGTCGCCGATGCGGTAGACCTCGCCCGGTTTCACATTGCGCGGGGTCTCCTCAATCCGGAACAGGAAATGCGGGCTGGCGAGCACCGCCTGGAGCGCCGTTCTGATTCCGCCTTCGAACCCGCCGTCGGCGGCGCCTTGATCGAAGAACGTCATCAAGCCTTCCACGTCGCTCGATTTCAACGGTCTGCGGTAGGCCTGGCCGGCCAGTCGTGAAATAATGCTCTCGGCGCAGGGACGGGCCTCTTCCGGAGAGGTGGGTCTGCACGTAAAGATCTTGCTCCGACTCGGAGTGTCGGAGACTCCGGTGACGTGGAACGGTCCGACGATCGCGAGCCGTTGGAGATGCGGCAGCGTGGTTACTCCGTACCCCACACCGATCTGCGTATCAGCCAGCGTGTTGTCGATCGGGGTGATCAGGTCGTCCTCTACGCCCTCGAACCGACGGATGAAGGCCGCGGTCACCCGCTTGGCGCCGGCCCGAACATCGATTGAGTCCGTCGACAGCGTCATACCAGCGTATTCCTGTTCCGACATCCAGCGGTCGAGATCGATCCCGGCGACGCTCTCACCGTCGATTGAGATCTCGATCCGCTGGTTCAGGGAGTTCCGGCCGAAAAGCTGCCCTGTTGGTTCCGCGTGGGGGGCCACCTGGAACACGTACTTGCCGTCGGCAGGGAAGTTGTGGATCACCGAGAGGCCGCCGCGGGTTCCAAACGGCGCTCCCTCGACACGGTCCTTCTGGGACGCGGTGCGCGGCACCCGATAGGTGGTGGAACCAGGGTCGGCGTCGGGGTCGCCGACGGCCACGCGGCTGATGTATCCGGCCGCACGGAGATAACCCTCGATCACCGTGGCGGAGGGCATCTGGACGTCGGCGATGTTGTCGAAATTGGCGCTCTTGGTATCGAGGGGCAGGAACGCGCTGACGTCGATCTCCAGGCCGAGCAGGTCCCTGACCGAGCTGGCGTACTCGGCCCGATTGAGCCGCTGGAACGTCCGGCGGCCGGGATTGGGATTGCCGGCGACGGCCTCGTCGATCCGGGTCTCCAACTCCGTCACCAAAGCCAGCAGTGTATCCGGGCCGGGCCGCGGGGACCCCGGCGGGGGCATCATGCCGGCCCGCAGCTTCCGGATCATCTTCTCGGCGGTTTCCGCGGCTCCGACGGATTCCGTCACCACGTCGATGTTGAACGCCTGGAGCGTCAGGTTGCCGGTCAAGGCCACGTCGTTGTGGCACACGACGCAGTATTGCAGCACGAGTATGTTGAAATCCACCGCCGGCGTCGCCACCACATGGCGTGCTAACGTGGTCAGCGGGATGCCCTGTTGGGATTCGGCCTGTGCCTGAGCCGATTGAGGGACCAAGCCGATGCACAGGAGCACCGGGCTCAGCACGGCAAGCGGGAACTTCGTCATGGGCGCCTCATGAGGGATCCATACAAAATGCGGTCGATTCGGGCTCTTGGCCAGTCCACCCTATTCCTTATAAGCGTTGAGGCCCCTTGGCGCTGCGTTTGGCGCCTATTTCCTACCGGCCGGGGCCCAA
>JAPULP010000414.1 GCA_027294815.1 Gemmatimonadota bacterium
CCCATACTCCACTGCCGGAACCTCTAGCTCTGGTACCGTCTCTATCGGACCGTCCATCGTGGGACCGTCCATTACGTAGTAGAGCAATCTACGACTGTCCGACGACCATGCGGTGACGAGGACGTACACGGACGCCTGGCCGGCAGTGTAAGGCCGTCCCAGGTGAGTAGTCTGCGTCACCGAGCCCGTACCTACGTCCAGCAACCAAAGATCGTTGTCTCGCACGAAGGCGATATGTCGTTGGTCGTTTGAAGGCAGTGGATAGGTGGATCCATAGTGGGAATATTCGGCCCCGCGCTCAGGGAACGAGTAAGGAAACTGCTCAATCCGACCATCAGCATACGCCCGCCATACCGTCGCGAGCCTGGCGACGAGCGTCGAAGGGCTCGTCTGGGTGGCAGCGGCGTTCCCGCCAGTGGACGGTGCATCCTGTCCGGCCAACGCGACCGACATTGCCACGGCAACCAAGGCGAGCGGAGTCGTCCAGCGTGGGGTTAGAAGGATGCGCCCCCCCTTTTGAATGCGTGGCCTGGTTGCCCGGCGGTGGGGTAATCTGGGCGGCGATGGGAAGGAGGGTTCCCTCCCTTGGGGAGAGGGGAGAGGGGAGAGGGGAGAGGGACCGACTGCCTTCCCTGCACCGCTCCCGGGGAGGAGGGAGTGGGGAGTGGGGAGACACAGGTCAGGCTTCGGCCTCGGTGTCACGGAGGGTGCCCGTCGTTCCTTCACCACTCAGCCCGGCGTGCCGCCGCGCGTTCAGCGCCTTCCAGCGTAGTGCGGGATGCCCTCGGATCGTCGCCTGCATTGCTGAGTCGGCCGTGAGTAGCTCGGGCGCGATGTCCCCACCGTCATTGAGTCTCGAGAGAAACTCGATCTCTTCCGGCTGCAGCGGAAGCACAATGGAGAGGAGGTCCCTCATTTCGTCGGCGAGCCTTGCCGCCCACTCCGGTATCTGCCGGCGGTCCGGCGCCCTTTCCGCACGCAACATCGGCAGGAGTTGCCGCTCCAACTCGACGGGATCGGCCGTGACGTCGTCGAGCGACACGCTCCGCCAGTCCCGCCGGTTGATTCCACCGTAGATGACGAATCCCAGCCGCAGACGCGCCTCGTCCAACGTCAGGTGGCTGAGCATGTGGTGTGCGTCGAAGAGATCGCGGCTCGCGCTTCGGCCAAAGAGCGCGGAGAGCTTGCCCGCCGCAAGCTCGTGCACGTCCAGCACCGGCACCCGCGTCGCCGCAAAGGTGTGTATTGACTGCGAGTCGGCGATCGCGAGGGGCCAAAGCGGCGTCCGGAGCATGAAGTTGACGTCAAGCTCGAGTCTCCCCGACCGTCCTGACACTCCGACGTAGGACAGGCGCCACTTTCCACCCGCATGCTCATCAGGCACGCGCTTCACCTCGATACCAAGTCGGCTGCAGACGGCGCTTACCGCATCATCCAGCCTGGGGCGCTCCTCGAGCATCGTTTCACGATCTGCGGCGCCGACATAGTTCAGGTCGATATCCACGGAGAGGCGAGGGACGTCGAATACAAACAGGTTGAGCGCGGTCCCACCTTTGAGCGCGATCCGGTCTTTGAGAAACGGATGGCTCCGGAGGGTCTCGACCAGTTCCAAGAGCCGAATGGCCTTCTCCAGCAGTTCCGCCTGGAACCCGGCGGCCGCGGCGGCTCGCAGCAGGTCCGCCTCCGTGAGGGTCACGCAGCCTCCTCCCAGCGGCGATGCAAAACGTACTCCGGCACAACCAGGTTCCATCGTGAGAGAAACTTGCCGGACTGCCGGTCGGCGTCGAGATACCGGGGCTCCCGGGGAGCATGGCGCTCCAAGCGGTCGAGGTGCTTGTCCTCGACCATCAACGGGCTCCGGTGTTGCTCGAGAAAGAACCCCACCCGCGCCGCCGTGAGTGCGGATCCCAGAGCGGCTACGTACTCGATCACGGCATCGAGGTCGAAGAACTCCACCAGCTCGAGCGACCGCCATATCTCTTCCCAGCCCCCTCCTTTGTCCGGCGCGTCTAGGACATCCACCATCGCGCGCTCCAGACTGGTCACCCGGACCGTACCGCCGGCGTGGGACACGAGGGTGACCCCGCCGCCGAGGTCCCGCCGAGAGCGCACCGCCTTGGGTAGCAGCACGGGAACGAATTCCTGATCCCGAAACGTGAACGGGCGGTTTCGGTGGCGAGTGAGGTAGTGGAACCGCTGCCAGACGGAGTACGCGCGGCCGCGGAACTGAAGGGCCGCGTGATAAGCGAGCGTGGCATCATCCGCGAGCTTCGACGCCACGAGATACGGATCGACCGGCGCCCGGCCCGGCTCCACACCGGCCGGGACGGTGGAGAAGAGCCCGCGCCGGACGCGCAGCACACGCCCGCTCGCAACGAGCCCCACCAGCAGGTTGCGGGTCGTATTCGGGTTGCGCTCCCGGCCGACCGGGGCGGTGGCGAACTCGTCGTAGGTGAAGACGGGGTTCGCGGCGAGGAAATCGGCTGATCGCATACTTGCTTCCATGCGCGTGTAATACTACCAAGTATAGTAGTTTCTGCGCACCATAGCAAGTCTGATTTGCTTCTGTGTACCTGTAATACCGTTTTGGCTAGTCTTTTCAGCGCATCAAGACAAGCCAGCCCCCCTATTGCCGCACCCCCTTACCTCGCCGACTCGAACCGCTTCTTCCTATTGTTGTATTTCCCCGCCTCCACCCCCACCAGCTCCAGCTTCGACTCTATCGTTCCCTCGTTGCGCCAGCGCCACTGTCCGCCGAGGCCCAGGCCGCCGAGGGGGCCCAGCACCGCCCTGAGGTCGAGTCCCCTGCCTCCCGCACCGCGGAAGATGAACGTGAGCCGGCTCCGGCCCACTTGACAGCGAAATGCGACATTGTCATATTGGCGATGTGACAATGTCGTATTTCCCCCGGAGATGTTCGGATGAACAACAATGCTCTTGGCAATCTACAGCAGCTCACTCTCTTGGCCGTGGCCAGGCTGGGCGACGACGCCTTCGGAGGTGCTATCCGGGATGAGCTGGAGCAAGTCGCTCAGCGCAAAGTTACCATCAGCACCGTGTACGTCACCCTGGTGCGGCTCGAAAACCAGGGATTGGTGAAGTCCACCCGCGACGAGGCGCCCGGCAGTCGCGGTGGAAAAGCCAAACGGTTTTTCCGGCTCACGCCCGAGTCGTGGGAGGCGCTGGAGGTGTCTCGCGGTGCACTGAGCCGTATGTGGCAAGGGGTAAAACCGGCATGAAACCGTTGGAACCGCCGCGCGTAGCCACCACAATCATTCGGAGGCTCGTTCCTGGGTCGTACGGAGAGGACTTTCTGGCGGAGCTGCGAAAGGAATTCTCGGGGCGTGCGGGTCGTGGTGGGGCCGCTCCATGGACTGCAAGTCTCTGGTATTGGAGCCAGGCCCTTTCCTTGAACACGCTCCGGTTGCGGTGGGGAGTGTTGGAGTGGGAACGGAGAAGATTACCCCGGATGAGCCTGCGACCGACACGCCGCAACAGACTCGACTCGGTAGCGCAGGACATTGGTGATGCGGTGCGCTCGATTCGCAAGAGTCCGGCTTACGCCGCAACGGTTGTCGCGACGTTTGCGCTAGCCGTCGGCGCGAACGTCGCGGTGTTCAGTGTCGTGAATGGTGTATTGCTGCGCCCGTTGCCGTACGCCAACCCCGGCGAACTCGTCATGATCCATCGCGTCTCGCTACGAGGTGGGATCCACGACGGTGGCGTCTCCGGTCCCGATTTCCGCGACTGGCAGCGCGAGACAACATCGTTCTCGAGCCTCGCTGCATATACGAGAGCACGGGAGACGTACCTTGGCGTGGATCAGGCCGAGGAGTGGCTCGGTGTCGAGACGACTCCGGAGTTGTTCGAAGCCCTGGGCGTGGCGCCCTCGCTTGGACGGACGCTCCTGACCGGGGTGGACGTGCCAATGGTTAGCACGACCATCGTGTTGAGTCATGCCCTCTGGCAGCGAAGGTTCAACGGTGACTCCTCGGTCATCGGTCGTACGATTGGGTTCGAGGACAAAACCTCGACCGTGGTTGGCGTCATGCCTGCCGATTTTTACTTTCCCACGCCCGCCGAGCAGTACTGGGCGACGCTCGGCAGTTTCGCTGGGTTCGAAAGGCGCAGCTGGTGGTTCCTGAGGACGATCGGGCGCTTATCGCCCAACGTCGAGATTTCCGAAGCCCAGCGCGAACTGTCTGCTATTGCACGCCGTATCGACCTAGGTCCTGAGGGCGATGAAAACGCGGCGGGCGTGTACCTCGAGACACGACTCGAGTCGTATGTGGGTGACGCGAAACGTTTGTTCGCAATTCTGCTCGGTGCAGTTGCCGTGGTCCTGGCGATTGCGTGCGCGAACATCGCGAACCTGGGACTCACCCGCGCTGCCACGCGGCAGAGGGAATACGCCATTCGCGCTGCGGTTGGAGCGGCCCGGCTCCGCCTCATTCGTCAACTGCTGGCGGAAAACCTAGCTCTTGCGTTGATCGGCGCCGCTGTCGGCGTTGGAATAGCACACGCTGTCGTGCGTGGCCTACTCGCGATCGGCCCCGCGAACCTGCCGAGGCAAGGCGACATTGGAGTCGACGCCGTAGTCCTGTTGTTCGCCACGGCGATCGCCGTCGGATGTGGACTGATCTTCGGACTCGTCCCGGCACTTCATGCCTCCCGTCTCGCTGTTACCGACGGTCTCCGCGATCGGGGACCGGGTGTGAGTCCGGGAATCCGGCGCAACAATACCCTCAAGATGCTCGTCGTCGCCCAGATCGGGTTGTCACAAGTGCTCGTGGTGGCCGCAGGACTTCTCCTCAACAGTTTCCTCCGACTCTCGGCCGTGCAACCCGGATTCGATACCGATCACACATTGACGATGCAGATTCATCTTCCGCGAGATGGGTACGATGCCGAGCGGGTCGTGGGGTTCCATCGGCAGTTGGCGGAACGCCTGGAGGCCCTCCCCGGCGTTCACCGCGCCGGTTTGACTTCACATTTGCCGTTCTCCAAGTCGGACGTGGACGTGACCTACTTTTTGCCAGGCGACGTCCCTCCTGGTGATCGGGAAGTCAAGCTGGAGGTGATCTCAGAGGACTACCTGAGGACGATGGGAATTCCGCTCTTGATGGGACGCCACTTTGATTCGTTCGACAGACCGGACCAACCACTCGTGGCTATCATCAACCAACGCATGGCGGAAATGCATTGGGGCGGCACGAATGCAATGGGCCAGCGTTTTACCATTGATGATGTGTCCGCCGATGACAAATGGATTACCGTGGTCGGAGTCGTCGGTACAGTGCTGAAAGAAGGCCTGACCGGTGACGAGCGACCGCAGGCTTATTTGTCGCTGCCCCAGTTCCATGGTCACTACTCATTCGTGAGCGGGCGTCATGTGTACCTCGCCGTCCGCGCCGCCGGCGTCCCCGAAAACATGGTGCAGAGTGTGCGGCGAGAGATCGCCGCGCTCGATGCGCGCGTGGCGACCACCGACATCCGATCCACGGCGGGCCTCGTCGCCGATGCGGCCGCCGAACCCCGCTTTCGCACGATTCTCATCGGTTCCTTCGCGGTTCTCGCCCTGCTAGTGGCGCTGGTCGGTATCT
>JAPULP010000415.1 GCA_027294815.1 Gemmatimonadota bacterium
TGTGCCAGCGCGGTCGCGCCGGATTTTCTCTCACTGAGGCCGGCACCACAGTCTACGAAGCCTCTCACGACCTGTTCGAGGCCGCCGATCGATTCTGCAACCAGATCGGGGCCGTCTCGTCAAACCTCCAGCATGTGCTGAGGCTGGGCACCGTCGATGCGGTCGCGACCAACCGTGACCTGTGGCTCGCGACCGCCCTGCGCCGGCTACGTGAGAAGATCCCGACGCTGATCATCGACTTCTCGACCTCCAGCCCAGGCGAGCTGGAGAAGCAACTCGAGACCGGGAGCCGCGACATCATCGTCATGCCCGCCTTCCACAAGAGGAAGGGCTTGAGCTATCAAGAGATATTGCACGAGAAGCACTCGCTGTACTGCGCGAGAGGCCACCGGCTGTTCGAGAAAAAGGACTCCGAGATCGGGCAGGACGACCTCGGCAAGGCCTTGTTCATCGCCCGCGGTTACTTGCACGACTACGATCTGCAGCGGGTCGGGCACGGCACCGCAGAGGCGACCGTCGAGACGATGGAAGCACAGCTCGTGCTGATCCTAACCGGTGATTACATCGGGTATTTGCCGACGCACTATGCCGGGCCGTGGATCAAGACCGGCGCCCTGCATTGCATGAAGGACAGCCAGTTAAGCTACAACTCGACGCTCTACGCGGTGACCCAGCCGAGCGGATCGGAGAACCGCATGCTGCGCCATCTCTTGTCGATAATCGCGCACATTCAGGAGGCACGAGGCACCCAAGCTCGGGAGCTACTCTCGCCACTCACCGTTGGCACGGTTGCGCCGTCATGTGCGGAGCCCGTCCAGGAAGTCGCGTAGCTGCTTCGCGCAGCGATCGGGGACGGCGTCGGTGATGTTGTGCCGAAAACCGCGGAACACGACGAACTCGATGTTCCGAATCCGCTCCCGCAAGATCTCATACTCCGCTAGCGAATGCTCCGGATCGCTGCCCGGCACTACGCTCAGGGTCGGGCAGGCGATCCTTTCAAGTCCATCGCGGAGATCGAGGTTCACCATAACCGACACGAAACGAGCCGCGTAGTCCAAATCCGCGTTCGAACTTGCCGCCAGATCGAGCCACCATTCGACTAGGCCAGGGTCCGTATGATCGACGTCGAAGCGGTGCCAGATCGAATCGGAAAGGAACTTCCGCATCCCCTTCGCTTTGATGGCGGCTGCCCATGCCTCGAAGTCGAATGCCGTATCTCTCATGCCCGCCGTAGCGGCGAAACTTGCGAGGCTTTGCACCCGATGTGGATGATTCATGGACGCTCGCATGGCGATCATCGCGCCGGCCGAGGAGCCGGCGAGGTGCACCCGCTCGCTGCCGAGATGGTCGATCAGCTCGATGACGTCGGCTACCAGGCGGTCGACGTCGAGCGTGGAATTCGGACCGGGAACTTCCGATTCGCCGTGGCCACGGAGATCCAGCCTCACGACGCGAAATTGGCGAGCGAGGTGCGGCACCCACGCATAAAAGCGACGCGCGCATCCCTGTGCAGCGTGCAGCAATACCAGGGTGTCGTTTGATTGCCACGGATCTGTGTAGTCGTCCGTGACGTAGCTGAGCCGCAACCCATCACTGGTTCTGAAGCTCCGTCCAATCGGCCGACCGCTGGTCACTGGATCCACTCGTCCCGCGGCACGTAACCGAGCAACAGCCCGCCATCGACCAGGAGCGTGGTGCCGCAGATGAATCCCGCCTGCTCGGAGGCCAGGAACGCCACCGCCTCTGCGATGTCCTCGGGGGTTCCAAGCCGACCGACCGGCACCTGCCGCGTGAGTTGGCGCCGGGCCTCCTCGTCGGCGGCCTCCTTGGCCAGCATCCGCGGTGTTGCGATGTGTCCTGGGCACACGCAGTTGGTGGTGATGCCCCACGGCGCCGCCTCCAGGCCCAGGTGGCGTGTAAGGCCTATCAGTCCGGTTTTCGCCGCGGTGTAGGCGACGACCGGGGTCGCGCACAGATTGAACCCGGCCGTCGACGAGATGTTTATAATGCGACCGTAGCCTCGCTCGCGCATGCCGGGAAGGACGGCCTGTGCGCAGAAGAACGATCCGGTGAGGTTGGTGTCGATCACCGCCCGCCAACGATCCTCCGGCGTATCTTCGGTCAGGGACGGCTCCGAGAGCGTGCCTCCGGCGTTGTTCACGAGGATATCGCAACCGCCGAAGCGATCCGCCGCAGCAGCCGCCAGCGCCGTCGCGGTAGCCCGCGACGAGATGTCCCCGACCAGTTCCACCACGTTCGCCTCCGTTTCGCTCGAGATGCGCGCGGCAACGCTGCCGAGGGCCTCTGCGTGGAGGTCGTTGACGACGACGTCGGCGCCACGCCGGGCCAGGGTCAGAGCGATTACTTCGCCGATCCCACGACCCGCCCCCGTGACGATCGCCGCCCGAGTTCTCAGAGTCTGCTCCACACCGTTTACCATGCCTTCCTCCTCTTCTGGAGAGTCCGCCCCCTCGAGTCGCTCGGCCGTCTCCCGCGTGGTGGCGCGCTCAATCGATCTGCGGGTCGAGCAAATCCCGGAGCCAATCCCCGAAGACGTTGAGGGAGTACACAACGATCAGTATCGCCATTCCCGGTGCGATCGAGAGATGCGGGTGTGTCACTAGGTAATCCCTGCCGCGGGCAACCATCGTCCCCCATGATGGTTCGGGCGGCTGCGCCCCGAGGCCGAGGAAGCTGAGGCTCGCTTCCGCGAGGATCGCGCCGGCGAGCATCAAAGTGCCCAGGACAATGATCTGTGCGGTGCAGTTCGGCAGCACGTGCCGGAGGATGATTCGACGGTCCGATGCGCCAACGGCGCGTGCGGCGAGGACGTACTCCTTGCTTCGAATCGAGAGCACGATAGAGCGCACCACCCTCGCAAACTCCGGGATGATCCTCACCCCGATCGCAATCATCGCATTGAAGATGTCGGGACCCAAGATGCTGACAATCGCGATCACTAGCAGGATGTAGGGGAACGCCAGTATCAGGTCGGTGGCGCGCATGACGATGGTGTCGACCCAGCCCCCGTAATAACCGGACAGCAAACCCATCGTCACCCCGACCACAAGCCCGATCAACAGCGAGAACACGCCGACCTGCAAGGCGATTCGCCCACCCCAGATGATGCGGGTCAGCATGTCACGGCCCTGCTCGTCGGTACCCAGCAGGTGCTCCACGGAGGGCGGCTGAAGCCGCTCGCGCAGGTTTCCGCGCGTCGGATCGGAGCTCGTCACCCACGGTGCGAAGATCGCCATACCGACAACCCCCAGCAAAATCAGCAAGCTCACGGCCGCCGGCCAGCTTTGTAACAGCCTTCGGACGACTCGCATCGCCGAAGACGGAAACGATCCGGATTCGGTGTCAATCATATGCTGTCCGCTCCCGATTCTCGCTGCCACACTTTTGCACGCTCTCCCCGGACCTATCGTCGCTGCAGCCTACGAATAGCGGATCGACGGATCGAGCTTCGCATAGAGCAGGTCCACCGCGAGATTGATCAGGCTAAACATCGTGCCGATGATCACGATTCCACCCTGCACGGTCGGTGCGTCTCTCTGGAAGATAGCTTGGATTACGACCCGCCCGATTCCCGGCCAAGCGAATACCGTCTCGGTGAGTATCGAGCCTCCCATGAGGCTTCCGAACTGCAGACCCACGACGGTGACGATCGGGATCGCCGCGTTCCGGAACGCGTGCTTGGCGAGCACGATGGTCTCGCTCAATCCCTTTGCTCGGGCGGTCCGGATGTAGTCCTGGCCGAGCACCTCGAGCATGCAGCTACGCGTCATGCGCGCGAGAAAACCGGCGCAGAAGATACCGAGCGTGAACATCGGAAGCACGATCGACGAGACTGACTCCGAACCGCCGGCGGGAAACCAGCGAAGCTTCAGCGAGAACAGATAGATGAAAAGCATGCCGGTCCAAAACACCGGCGCACTGACGCCGGCGACCGCGAAGCTCATGGAGAAGTAGTCAAGGAAGCGCGCGCGCTTGACTGCGGCTAAAACCCCAACCGGCACACCGATGAGGATAGCAACCAGCAGCGCCGAGGTCGTGAGCTGAAAGGTAGCCCACAGAGCTGGCCACAGCGTGGTCGTCACCGGAAGTCGGGAGAGATAGGACGTGCCCAGATCTCCCTGCACCAGACCGCCGAGGAACCGCAAGTACTGAAGGTATGCTGGCTGGTCGAGGCCAAGTGACACCCGCAGCTGCGCTTCGACCTCGGGGGTCCCGATCTCGCCGAGCATCAGCGCGACGGGGTCGCCGGGGGTGAAGTAAAAAACCAGAAAGGCAACCAGTGTGATCCCGATTAGGACCGGAACGATCTGGAGCAAGCGGCGAATCACGTAGCCGGTCATCTCGACACCCTCTCGTGCAACGCTTCAGCCAAGTTTATGCGAGAGGACGCCGGCAGCGACCCGCTTCGACACCATGGGAGCGTGCTCGGGGGAGGTGTGCGGGGAGGTCGAGTCAACCTTTCCGCACACCGTCCCATACCCAAACGGATACCGGAGCTAACGATTGAGTTCAAGATCCTCCCAATACTCTTGCTCGGCCGAGTGGAGTCGGTATCCCTCAATGCCGCTCTGGATGCCCCTAACCCAGAGCGGGGAATAAAGCGGCAGACCGGGGACTTCGGCGTACATCACCCGCTGTGCATCATGATAGGCCTGAAGCTGCAGCTGCTCCGGCAACGGCTTCACCGCGATTGCCATCAACTGATCGAAATTCTGGTTGGACCAGTGTCCGACCGAACCCGTGTAGCCGAAGGCGTTCGACCAAGCCGTGGTGAGCGGCCCATAAGCTTGGCCGTCCCGCATCCCGTGCCCCCAGGTGACCATGTCGTACGGCGGCACGTCCCCATCGTGCGGAGTCTTCCGCGCGCTTTGCACCCCGGCCTCCAGGCTCGACTGCTCGATGCCCCGGATGTGGAAATCCCAGCCCTGGTCGCGGAGTTGGGCCTGGATGGCCTCGCCGACCGCTAGGATATCGGGATAACGGTCGACCCCGATCTGGGCGGTGAGCGTCAGCTTCTTGCCGTTCTTCTCGTAGATGCCGTCGCTGTTCTTGTTCCACCCCGCTTGCGCGAGCAACAGCGCCGAATACTCTGGTTTGTACCCAAACGGCATCTCCAGCCCGCCGTACGCCCCTTGGGTGATGTAACCCTGCAGGACCTTCCCACCGTGCTCGAGGATGGTCTCGCCGATCAGGTCCATGTCAACGGCATGGACCAGCGCGCGGCGCACCGCCGGATCCAACAGGATCGGGTGGCGCATGTTGAAGAACCACACGATCGGACGCAGCGCCCTCTTCTTCAGGGGCGTGACGTCGGGCATTGCCTCCATTCGCGGTACCTGGTGCCCGGGGAGCGCGTAGGCGATATCGATCTGGCCCACCTCGAGCGCGGCGATCCGGCCGCTCGGTTCCGGCATGAAGGAGAACTCTAGGATATCGACTTTCGGCTTGCCCTTCTCGCGATAGTCCGGATTCGCCTCCAGCACGATCGCCTGGCCGCGCCGCCACTCCTTGAAGCGGAATGCTCCGGTACCGCTCGGCTTACTCGCGAAGCCCTTGGGGCCCAAGCGCTTGCGTTCGGCGACGTCGTATATCACCAGGTGCGGAATGCTGAGGGAGCGAATGAACGGCCCGAAAGCTTCCTTGAGCTGGATTTCGACGGTATACTTGTCCACGACGACCACCTTCGACACGGGCTTTAGCTTTCCGGCGCTCACGCCCGGATCCGCAGGGTCGAGCATGGCATCGAACCACGCCTTCACCGCCTCCGCGTCGAACGGATTCCCAGAGTGGAACTTTACGCCCTCGCGAAGCTTGAACCGCACCGTCTTGTCATCGACCTGCTTCCACGACTCCGCCAATCTGGGCACCAAGTTGAGATCGTGGTCCAGCTTGACGAGTCCATCGAATATCGCTTGCATGATCTCATACGCGCCACCCACCGACGAGTGAGGGTCGATGGTTCCGGGCTCACTCGGCATTGCGATCCGGACGATCTTGTTTTGGGCATGAGCCAATTGCGAGAATCCCACCGAGGCCGCGGCCAACAGTAGTGGCAGCGCGAGGATTCGCCATCTAACCGGTATGGAAATTTTCATCGGATACCCCTCCTTCGAATGACGGACGTTTCGAGATGTTTATTGACTGCTACGGAAACTCTCATCGGAAACTCCTCCCTCGCATGACAAACGATTCGATTCCGTTGCGCCGAACTTGCGTCACCGATCCGTGCTCCTCTGTTCTTAGTGACACCAAGCGAACTGTCGCGGCGCACGGCCTTTGTTCAAGATGCCGGCAAGACTGCTTGATGCTCATCGTAGATCCGCTTCGCCTCCCGAGCGGTGACCGGCACGCCGCCGTGCTTTCGCACATACTCCAGAACGGCCGCGCACTCTTGGTGGAACTCCTCCCGGTGCAGGGCATGGGTGTGGGAGACGAGCGCAACGATCTGGGGTCGCGCGCTACGCTCGCCTCTCTCGATGATCGCATTCCACACTCGGTATAGGTCTCCGAGGGTCGAACGGCCGACAGCGAGGTAGTGCCTGTTCAGCAGGAACCGGTTCCCGGTATCAGACACCTGACCGTCGAACGCCGTCGGTATCTCGAACATCCCGCAACCGGTCCCGCTCTCGGCCGGTTTCCGGTAGGCCTCTTGCGACATGTAGTAAGCACTCGCCGGGGCGCCCGACCAATCCGCCGTCTTGGTCGGCCAGACGATGCCTGGCGCGCCAGTGAGGTCGATCTCGATGCCCGCCCTCACCAGAACCTGGACGATCGCCATCGTCAGGCCGTGAAAGCCCCCCTTGTATGCTGCGAACGGGACGCCATTGCTCTGCATGAAATCCGCCAATTCCGAGATGATTGGCTCCATGTGCGAGATGTGATCGTAGTGGTTTCCCTCCGACAGTCTCGTCTGCGCCGTGGCGTATAGGTCCTCTTCCGGGTGCAGCGCCAACTCCCCGCCATTGGCGGTCCACTCCCGCCAGAAGTCCATGAACGGATCCCGGAGAAATCGATCCCGGTAGATCGGACTCGTGTGCACGCAGATGACTCCCTTACCCTCCGCGAAATCGTCCATGAGCTTCTGCATCACACGGTATTTATCCAGGACCCTCCGGTCATTCCTCGGCCCATGAGGCGGATCGGGGTCGCCATCAATGTTGATTACGAAGTAGGCGGAACGGGCCATTTTTTCTCTATGTGGGCTTGCATCGCGCAGGTGCCGAGCGGACGGCCGAGCGATGCCAACCATGCTCGCGGAAGGTAGATGCGAAATCCCGGAATTGACCGGCAGACGAGGAGCAAAACGACACTCCTGTCCCCGGACAGCGTTCTGGGTTGCCTCGTCGACGATTCAGCCGCGTCGTTTTCACCAGGACCATCCTTCACCGGGTCGCGGCCGCCATGGCGCCGACCTGGGCAAACGCACTTTTCCGGCGGACCGTTGGCAGCTCGGGTAAGGTGCGACACAACCTGCTTGCCGACGGCACCGCGTGCACACGCGCTCCGAACGTCCCGTTCAAGCCGTACTCTATCGAGCAACAGAAGCGTTCGAAATCGGGAATTTCCAATGTATATAGCCGGAAAGCAGGAGTTCCCGCCGTATCCCCCGGAGATTGGCGTATTCCAGACAAGACCGGGTACCGCGACAACATCGTCATGCCCGCGTTCCACAAGAAGAGGGGCTTGGGCTATCGGGCGACCGCGCAGGAGAGACACTCGCATTCCTGCGCGAGCGGCCATCGGTAGTTCGGGGGGAAGAACTCCGAGATCGGGCGAGACGGCCTCGGCAGGACCTGGTTCATCACCCGCGGCATCCTGCATGACGACCAACTGCAGCGGGTCGGGCACGGCACCGTCACGGCAACCACCGAGATGATGGTAGCGCAGTTCGTGCTGATTCTGACCGGTACGGTGTACTGCTCCCGCACCATGCCGGGCCGTGAACCGATGTACCGGGCGTGCGCCTCAGGCGGCGAGCTCGTTCAGCAGAGCCGACTGGGCCCGCAAAACCTCCTCGATCTCGAACCCGAGTTCGTCGTCGCCCCTCGCACAGCTGCACTTCATCCCGATAAAAGTCGCCTGAGGGCTCCGTTTCAGCGCTGTCGCGCAGGCGCTCGCGTCGGCGGCGCTGAAGCCGCCCTCCGGGTCCAGATGACAGTTATGCGAGTCTCGGAAGCCGACTGGCGTCGGTCTCGCGCCAGAAAAGATCGCACCGACCAGCGGCACTTCGGAATCGAGCACTTGCTCGATCATCGCGAGCGGCGAAATGCCATCGAGTATCAACCGCCCCGAATTGACCATCACGCCAACGCGGGAGTTGGCCGGATATTCCCGGTTAACCGCGCAGATCGTCTGCACGATCGCGTCCGTGTCGAGCGATGACCGTTTTGCGCCCGGGAAGGCGATTCCGTAGTCATCGGGCCGCGTGTCGGTCGGCTCGACCGCGAGGCCCGCCTCGGGCAGAACCGCATCAATCAGTCTCGCGAGCACCACTAGGCTTTTATGGAAAGCGATCGCGTGCTGAATCGATCCACCCATCCGGCGCCCGGTTTGCACGATCACGTTGCGGATACGAACGCCCCGCTCCTCCAGCGACGCGCACTGCTGCACAATCGCGTTCGCATCCATCATTGCCGTGACGCGGGCGCGCTCGTCAAGGGACGAGAAACCATACGCCGCGTTCACCGCGCCGGCGCGCGCCCATTGGGCGACCAGCGTGACGACGAGCGAGGCGTGCAAATCCGCAAAGGCTTCCGCGAGCTCGGGCGCCAACGGCTCGCCGGCGAACAGCGGGATCTCGAAGTGCGAGATCTTCCATTCCTCGACGGCGCGGCGATACCAGACGACCTGCTCGGATGGCGGCAACTCGGTAGGACTCATCGTGCCGATAGCGGCGTAGGCTCCAAGGACCTTTTCGGCGATCATTCCAAGCTCCAGTGTGTCGCATAGCGTTCCATTTGGCTGCCGGGAGACCACCCGCGCGCCCGCGTTGCCGACCGATTTAGGCGCGCGCAGGACCTGCGGGATCGCGAACACACGGTCACGATCGTCAGCTATTCGATCCCGCCGGTCGGCACGACTGCCCTCAGCGAAAGGTCCTCCGAGTAGTGACAAGCCACCCAGTGATCGCCACCAACCCTTCGAAGTTCGGGCACTTCTGTGGAACAGCGAGAGAGCCGTCCCGCTTTCTGGGCATAGGCGCAGCGCGTATGGAAGCGGCAACCGGCGGGCGGATCGATCGGCGACGGGATGCTTCCCTCAAGGATAATTCGCTCGCGACGAGCGTCGGGATCCGGCACCGGCACCGCCGACAGCAGGGCCTCTGTATAAGGGTGTTTTGGATCGACATAGAGCGCCTCGCGCGACGCCAGCTCGACGATCTTCCCGAGATACATCACCGCCACGCGATCGCTGATGTGTTCCACCACCGACAGGTCGTGTGCAACGAACACGTAAGTGAGCCCGAACTGCTCCTGAAGATCCTCGAGAAGATTTAGCACTTGCCCTTGTATGGAAACGTCGAGAGAAGACACCGGCTCGTCAGCGACGATCAGCTTGGGATGCAGCGCTAGGGCCCGCGCGATTCCGATCCTCTGCCGCTGGCCGCCCGAAAACTGGTGCGGGCGCCGATTCCGGTGCTCCGGCTGCAAACCGACGCTCCTCAGAAGCTCAACAATCCGGTCGTCGATCTCGGATCGGGAACCGCCGAGCTTATGAACCTGGAACGGCTCGGCGAGAATTTGGCGTACTGTCATCCGAGGGCTCAACGAGGAGTTGGGGTCCTGGAAGATCATCTGGATATCTCGTCGCGCCCGTTTCATGTCCCCTTTGTCGAGAGTCATCAGATCAACCATTTTGCTCCCCTCGGGGTCGGTCTGGTCGACCAACGCATCACTTCGAAAGAAGATCTGGCCGCTGGTCGGCTCGACCAATCGCAGCACCGAACGCCCGACAGTTGTCTTCCCGCAGCCGCTCTCACCTACCAACGCCAGGGTTTCGCGCTGGCGAACGAAGAACGACACGTCATCCACCGCCTGAACGCGGGCGACCTGGCGCTGCAGGACCCCTCCGAGCACCGGAAAGTGCGTGGTCAGATTTCGCACGTCGAGAAGCACGTCCGTGGCATCGGGACCCGGGGAGTTCGCGCCGGCGGCGGCGGCCTCAGGTTTACTCACCTGCGGTCGCCTCCGGGTCGTGGAGCCAGCAGCGCGATAGATTGGGTGGCTCCGGCTCGAACATTGGCGGTTCCCGATCGCAGATCTGCATGCGCTCCGGGCAGCGATCTCCGAAGCGACAGCCATCGCCGATGGCGCGCGAATCGGGAACCACGCCCGCGATCGGATTAAGTTTCACCTTGCCCTGACCTCCCAGCGCCGGTATCGAGCGGAACAGCCCGCGGGTATAGGGATGATGGCGGCGTTTCAGCACGCTGCGAACCGATCCGTACTCGACGAACTGGCCGAGGTACATGACTGCAACCTCGTCCGCCATCGCCGCCACGACGCCAAGATCGTGCGTTATCATGACGATCGCCGTGTTTGTCTCCTCCTGCAGCTTCGCCATTAGGTCTAGAATTTGGGCCTGAATGGTCACGTCGAGAGCGGTCGTCGGCTCATCCGCGATTAGCAAGGCGGGATTGCACGACATCGCCATTGCGATCATTACACGCTGCCGCATCCCTCCACTCAGCTGGTAGGGATAGTCTTTCATGCGCTGATCCGGTGACGGGATCCCGACCAGCGCCAGCATGTCTTTGGTTCGCTCCTTGGCTTCCTTGGAATCGACCGCTTGATGGAGGCGAATGGCCTCCACGATTTGGTCGCCGATGGTGAAGACGGGATTGAGCGATGTCATCGGCTCTTGGAAGATCATCGCGATCTCGGCACCGCGAATGCGGCGGATCTCCCTACCGGTGGGATTCAAACGGGTGAGGTCGACCACCTGGCCATCCCGCCCATGAAATAGGATCGTCCCAGAGACCTGAGCGGAGGTACCGGGAAGGAGGCCCAAGATCGCCAAGGCCATCACGCTCTTTCCGCAACCGCTCTCCCCGACCAAACCGAGCGTCCGATTGGGGCGGATCTTCAGGTCGATACCGTCGACGGCTCTCACGATCCCGCGGTCGGTGCGAAAGTGCACTCTCAGGTCTCGAATCTCGAGTAGCACTTCGCCGGCCGCGATCGTCGGCCGGCTGTCCACTCGCGGGTCATCCGAGGATGGCGCCGCTTTCGGTGTTGCGGGTTCCACTCTTGTTCTCAAAGACCTGGTGGCGATTTCATGGTCCCGTCCCCAGTGTTTCGCCCGTGGCAATTCCCTCTGCGAGCCCGGATAGGTGACGAGCCCATACGTGCGGTTGCGGGGGTTCGTCCCGCCCGAAACAAGCGCTCTGGCCTAGCTCCATTGCCGCGCGACGAGGCCGCCGTCCTTTGACACACAGTCGAGAGCGCCTGAGACCCTCTTGGTAGCATAGCGGGCCCGAAAAGGCTCGATACAGCT
>JAPULP010000416.1 GCA_027294815.1 Gemmatimonadota bacterium
ATCATGGGAATCTTCAGCGGGATCTATTACTGGTGGCCGAAGGTGTTCGGGCGACTGTTGGATGAGCGGCTCGGCAAGCTGCACTTTTGGCTGGTGTTCATCGGGATGAACCTGACCTTCTTTCCGATGCACCTCATTGGCATGCTCGGCATGCCGAGAAGGGTGTACACGTACCCGGCTGAGTTGGGACTCGGTGGGATGAATTTCGCCGCTACCATCGGTGCGCTGATCATCGGCCTCTCGACCCTCGTGCTCATCGCGAACATTTGGTACTCATCGAAACACGGCGAAAAGGCCGGCAAGAATCCCTGGGGTGCGGCGACCCTCGAGTGGGCCATGTCTTCACCGCCGCCCGTGTACAACTTCTCCGTGATCCCGGAGGTAACGAGCCGTCTTCCACTCTGGACGGTCGGCGGTATGACGGAAGTTCCCGACGTACCACCGGAGCCGATCCATGTTCCCGGCGGATCATACTGGCCCGTCATGGCCGCCATAGGGATCGTCGTCTTCTTCACGGGCGCGCTGATGCACTCGTTATGGCTTGCCATCGCGGGTGGGGCCGTCCTGGCCGTCAGCGTGTTCAAGTGGGCGTTCGAGCCCTTCGAGATGTGATTATGAATACCGCAGCCTCCGCTCACTACACGAGCACGGGACAGGATACGCGCAAGATCGCGTTCTGGACCTTTATCGGTTCGGAGTGCCTGCTGTTCGGCACGTTGATTGCGACATATCTGTCGTATGAAGGCAAGAGCGTCGTCGGTCCGACGCCGGCGGAGATTCTCAACATTCCGTTGACGTCAGTCAGCACGTTCGTCTTGCTGATGTCGAGTTTGGCGATGGTGTTGGCGCTGGCCGCGGTCCAGCGGGGTGACAACCTGTACGCCAAGGTTTGGCTGGCCACTACGGTGGGTTTCGGCGCGATCTTTCTCACCCTTCAAGCTGTCGAGTTCACCGCGTTCGTTCACGAAGGGCTGACGATTTCCACCAACTTGTTCGGCTCGACGTTCTTCGTGCTCACTGGCTGTCACGGGTTGCATGTGCTGGTTGGCGTGATCTGGCTTTCGACGCTCCTCATCCTCGCCTTCCGCAACAAGCTCGGATCGGAAAAGTCGATGAATGTGGAGATCGCCGGTCTCTATTGGCACTTTGTCGACGTGGTGTGGATCGTGATCTTTACCGTGGTTTATTTGATTCAACGCGGGCCTGCTGTATGAGCGACGAGGGTCGGGACAGAGCACACGCGCACCCGAGTGCGAAGGTATATCTCTCGATAGCCGCGATCCTCACGGGTATCACGGTCGTCGAGGTGGCCATCTTCTACATTCCGGCGATTCGGGAGACGATTCTCCTCGCCCCCATCTTGTTGACCCTCTCCGCCGGCAAGTTCGCGCTCGTGGTGATGTTCTACATGCATCTCAAGCCGGACTCCAAGATCTACACTGCGATCTTCACCGCGCCGCTGCTGTTGGCGGCCGTGCTCATCCTGGCGCTGATGACGTTGTTGGGTGCGTGGGTGTATTAGGGAGCAGGGAGCAGGGAGCAGGAAAGCTTGGAGAGTGTACGGACCAAAAAAAGCCCCCGGGTTGTTCGGGGGCTTTTCTTGTGGTGTCGGATTTCAGTTACGGTAATACTGCTCCCTGCTCCCCGCTCCCTGCTCCCCCTATTCCCGTCCCACTCTAAACCGCACCGTTCTCGTGCGGACGTCTGAAGATCCCGGCACGAGGAATGCGGTCCGAACAGAAATGATCTGGCCGGGACGAACCGGCTCGAGTGCCACCGCCAACTCGTCTTCGGTTCTCACCCGCTCGCCCTCGACGTGCGTAATGATCTCCCCACGTGTGAGGAAATCGTAAGCGGGGCCCTCGGGGTCGACATCGGCCACCCGAAGTCCGGCGTAGCGGCGCGAGATGCCGTCCCTCGCCAGCTCGTTGGCACTGATCTCCACGAGCGCGATGCCGAGTCGTGGGTCCACACGGGCCGGACGACGCGCTTCGGGTTCCTCCGCTCGTGCTATCTGCGTCGGGCTGTCCGATTCCGCTTCACCGAGCGTAACCGTGAGTGTCCGGCGTTCACCACCTCGGCGTGCCACCGTTACTTCGACTTGTTCACCTGGCTTTCTGAATCCGATGTTTTGCTGCAGCTCTGCGACGTAGCTGACGTGTTCCCCATCCAGCTCGATGATGACGTCGCCAGCCTCGAGGCCTGCGCGCTCGGCCGGGCTGTTGTTGTCGTCTGAGTAATTTTGGATGACCACGCCAAAGATTGAGTCGAGGCCGACGTACTCCGCGTCCTCAGCCGTCACATCTCTGATCTGAACGCCGAGGATGGCGCGCGTGACTTTTCCGGTCGCGATGAGCTGCTCGCTCACGGTCCGGGCAAGATTGATGGGGATCGCGAACCCGTATCCGGTATACGTGCCCGTCTGGCTGGCAATGGCGGAATTCACCCCGATGACTTGTCCGTGGATGTTGACGAGCGGGCCGCCAGAGTTACCCGGATTGATCGCCGCATCGGTCTGAATGAAGTCCTGAATCCTGTAGTCCAGATCTCGCTGCAATCCCGCAAGACCGCGCCCTTTGGCGCTCACAATCCCGGCAGTGACGGTGAATGAGAATTGCTCGCCCAACGGATTGCCGATGGCCAGCGCCCACTCACCGATTCTCACGTCGTCGGAGTCACCGAGAGAAACGGCCGTCAGGTCGGTTGCGTCGATCTTGATGATGGCCACGTCGGTGTTCGGGTCCCTACCCACGATCTCCGCCTCGAACGTCCGCCGATCCAGGAGTTTCACGGTGATGCGCGTTGCACCCTCCACGACGTGGTTGTTCGTGATGATGTAACCGTCCTCCGAGATGATAAAGCCGCTGCCGCTGCCCCGCCGCGGTTGCGGGTCAGCGTTGCGAGGATTTCGGAAAAAATTGTCAAACGGCGAATCGCGCCGCGTCGTTTGGGCCTGCGACTCGGATCGAATAAAGACGACCGCGGGTCTGACCGCTTCGACGATCGCGACGAACGCGTCACCTAACTGGGCTGCCGGCTGGACTGCCGGTATCGACGGCGGCGGAGCCGTGTTCAACAAGAGTGGGCGTCGTTGCTGTGCCTCGCTCACCCGTGGAGCATTGATGGCCATGGCAAATGCTCCGGCGAGCACGATCGTGACGCCGACCAAGAATGCGAATTTCATCCAATCTCGTGTGCGTGTCATTCTGGGCTCTTACTCACAAAAAAAGGTTACCAGCTAGTAACACCGAACGAGGGGGGCAGTGTTCCATTGCGCCCCCCCATATTGGTCGGGTCTTCTACACAATGCGGCTAGGATTTCGAGTCGTCAACAATCTCGTAATCCGCTTCCACGACGTCTTCCTTTTCTCCATCTGACGCCGCCGCGCCGGCGGTCTCATCCGCCGTGCCCTCCGCCGACTCGGACTCGGCTTGTGACTCGTACATAGACGCTCCCGCCGCAGAATACGCCTGCGAGAGTTCCTCGAGCGCCTTCTCGATCCCGGAGTCCTCACCGGTCTTGAGCGCCTGCTTCGCTCCGTCGAGCGCTCCAGTCAAACGATCCTTCGTGGCCTGATCTAGTCGATC
>JAPULP010000417.1 GCA_027294815.1 Gemmatimonadota bacterium
GTTGAGCGGCAGGAATTTTGCGGTCTCGGTCCTAGGTTATGTTTGGTCCGGGGGTGGAAAGTCGATCATAACAAATCTGTGAGATTTGTTAGAAGATGTAGAGCTGAATTTCATCGGAAACTGTGTGGAAAGAATTCAAAAATTGCTGGCCCGAAGCGGCTTGGGGTCGAGACGTGAAGTGGAGACCTGGATTCGCGAGGGGGTCATCCGCACCAACGGCGCGGTGGCCGCAGCACGAGTGGGTGCGGTGGCGTCGTTGATTCGTTAGGCCGCATCGTACTCGCTCCAGACTCCCCACACCGGCGCGATGCGGTACGATCCCGACGTCCCACAGATACCCCACGCGGCATTGACGACGGAAGACGCGCGCATGTTACACCGCATGCAAGACCGCGGAGAGCGGGTGTATCTCCGTTTGACAATGGAGGCCCAGACGTATCCGGACGTGGAGTCGCGCAACGTCATCGCGGAGATCCGTGGCCGTGAATTCCCGGACGAGGTCGTGGTCCTCGGCGGTCACATCGACTCGTGGGACGTCGGGCAAGGCGCGATGGACGACGGGGGCGGAACTGTTGCGGCCTGGGAAGCCGTGCGGTTGATGCACGTGCTCGGCATGCGTCCGCGCCGTACCGTCCGCGTCGTGTTGTGGACGAATGAAGAAAACGGGTTACGTGGAGGCAACGCCTACCGGGACAACTACGCCGATCAGCTCGACAAACACGTCCTGGCCATTGAGTCGGATGGCGGAGTCTTCAAGCCGAGTGGCTTCGGGTTCACCGGATCGGATGAGGCGTTCGAAATCGTGCAGCAGATCGGATCTCTGCTCGACCGGATCGAGGCCGGAACGATCAACCGTGGGGGGGGCGGTGCCGACATTGGGCCGATCATGCGCGAAGGAGTTCCCGGCGCAGGACTACAGGTCGACGGAAGCAAGTACTTCTGGTTCCACCACAGCCACGCCGACACGATCGACAAGCTGGATCCCGAAGAGATGGCGCGGTGCGTCGCGGCCATGGCCGTGCTGGCCTACGTAGTCGCCGACCTACCAGAACCCCTGCCCAGGTAAGACGACTATTGAAATGCCAGCGTTCAAAAAAACAATCTGCAATCGGCAATTTGCAACCTAAAATCTGCAATCGCTGAGCGAAGCTCAGCGCCCGCCTTCCTCCGCATACATCGCTTCGATCCCGGCAATCGCCCGCAACGCCTCCTCGGAGAGCGTCGGGGCGTCGGTCCGACCGGCCGCGTCGTTGTAGACTCGCCAGAACTCGAATGGATTCCCGACGACGTCGGCGAGTTGTTCTCTCCCCAATTGTTGCTCGATCGTGGCGGCCATAAAGGCTCCCAATATTCTCCCGTTATCGGGCAACTGCCCGTCGATCCATCTTCCCAGCGCTTCAGCCGAGTCCGGGTGAGCCCCCGCGCGTCGAAAAACATCGTCTACCTGTGACAGGCGCTCGTCAGATCGGCGATACTCTACTTGGTACTCGACGAAGTAGTCGCGTCGCCGGCCCGCGGGATACTTCGCAAACAACTCTTCCATCGACATACCCGGAACGTCGGCCTTGTCGAGCATCCCGGCAATGCCCTCGCTCTCAACGGTCGACAACCTCCACGCCAACATGTCACTGCCAAACGGCCGCGTCGGCTTCTCGATTTGGATCCGGTAATAGTGATGGAACTCGTGCGCGAGTACTTCGAGAGGATTGCGAATATTCATGAAGTGCAACGGGTCCATCAAGATCCGCTCGCCGTAACCGCGCGCGTCAATGAAATACATGAACGACACGTCGGGCATTGGATAGCGGTCGGTGACACCTGCCGGCAAATATTCCCGCGCAGCCGTTCTGGCCTCACTCATGAGTTCGCTGTTGATGAATGTTTCGCGAAAGATCTGCAGACTATCGCGAAGCCGCGGAATCTCTCTCAGGTGAGGTAGCACGAACGAAACCCAACCCGGTTGCGTCAGCACACTGTCCGCCTCCGCCCGAAGTGATGGCTTGTACGCGAGACGCATAGCGCGTGTGAGCGTGGAACGTCGCCTTTCGAACCTTTCGAACAGGGCATACCCAGGGGTGTTCCACATCGCGTCCCACAGGGAGTCCGAAGGCTCTTCGTCGCGCTGGAGGATTTCGGTTACGTCCCAGAACACATCGAGGCCCGACACATCGGCCGTCACTCCGACTTCCCGCTCAGCGCAACCAGAGGCCAACATCAATGCTACCGTTAACCCGAAATGCCTGATTCGATGCACGAGATCCTCCAAGGAGAGCTGCGGGCGGCAAGGGATTCGCCTAGATCAGATACTTGAAGCCCCGCAAAGGTTGGCGAGGTGGTCAGGCTGGTGGGGCCACCAGCTTCCAGGGTCTGGGAAGGACGGCGGATCGTTCGGTAAGGGCCCGGAGGCAGGGTTCGGACGGGGTTCTACTCCTTAGCTTCCTCGTCGAGACCCCGCTTTTTGCGAGAGCGTTTCAGCATCTCGCGGTATTGGCGACGGCGGTCATCCACCCCTTCCATGGCTTCCTCGACGCTGTGACCCTTGGAGGTGCTGCCCGGTACCTGGGAGTCTTCGGCCGACCAGACCTCATTGCCGTCTTCGTCGATCTCCATGGAAATATCGACATCCCGCTCCCCCGTGGAGTACCCCGACTTCGGGACGCCATCCCGGTCGTCGTCCTCCTCCTCGTGAGATTCGGGGTCGTCGAAATAGTCCTTGCCGCTCGACTCCAGCTCCCCGTTCTCGTCGTCGTATTCGTCGCGGTCCATTTGGCTTGGGTTTAGGGTAACCTGGTCTACTCAGACGTAAGAATAGACTGAGAGGTTCCACGAGGTCAAAGGGGTGGACGGGATTGGGGTCGGGCTGCCGGGGACCGAACGCGGGCCGTCAGGCGGGCAGCAACTAGCGGCCATTGGGCTCGGCGATGTTCTACAGCTCGCGTTACTATCCACCGATGGTACACGTTCTCTAATACGGGCCGGAATGCGGTGACATATTCACCGCGGAGACCGCCGAGGGCGCAGAGATGAAGCGGGTGCCTCAAGACAGGCGTTCTGGCGCCTCCGCGGTAAACGATGGTCAACATGCCCCATGGGCCGTTTCGGAACCGCGCCCACCTGCGACTGTTACACCACGAGATATCCCGATTCTAAGGGATTGGGCAGACCCGGCATCGATGGCAAAACGGAGGCACACGTGGCAGGAACGACGCCCACCCCTCGATGTTAGCGTATCCAGCGGAACCGGCGTCGCCGACGGATGATGCGCTCGTTCAAGCTTACGCCGGCGGTGATGTCACCGCGTTCGAAACGCTGTATGCCCGATACGAGGCCAGGGTGTTTGGGTTTTGCCTGCGGTATCTGGGAGATCGGGACGCAGCCGCTGATGCCTTTCAGGAGACCTTCATGCGTTTGGTGGACGGAGCCGCCCGGTATGAACCTCGGGGACGTTTCCCGAGCTGGGTCTTCACGATTGCCCGGCGTGTGTGCATCGACATCCTTCGAACCGACAAAAAGCAACGGTCTGCAGGCGATGCCGGGAACATTCTTGCAATCGCGGGACCTGCGGCCGACATCGAGCGCCGTGATGAACTCGAGCGCTATCTGAGCCGGCTCCCACCGGAACAGCGCGAAGTACTTCTCCTGCACCGATACTATGGGTTTGCCTACGAAGAAGTCGCCGCGATGACGGGATCCACTGAAGCGGCGGTGAAGCAAAAGGCCTATCGTGCGCTCAAGACATTACGGGCCGCGGTCACGTGAGGGAGACAGCGCGATCGTTACATTTAAGCGGTACGTTCCGTTATGTCAGTAGCGGTAATTTGAGAACGGGGCACCACGGCGAGATATGATGACTTCGGAAAGCTGCGAATCGATCAGGGGCCGGCTTCTCGGTCTGCTGGCCGGCGAGATCGGCGGCGAGGAAGAGGATTGGCTCCGATCGCATCTTGCCGAGTGCACGCCGTGTGCGCGTGAGCTCCAGACGCTCCAAACAACTCTCGCTGCTCTTCCTGAGGCGGCGAAGACGACGCCTCCCCCAGAAGTCAGAGAGCGGATTCTCGCGTATGCACGGGAGGCTCCTGGCGTCGCTCACGCGGGACAGTCTGTTCGGAGCCAGCGTTGGCAGTGGGTCGCCGTGGCGGGCATCGTGGCGGCCCTCCTGACAGGGTTGGGGATCGGCGTGGCGTTACAACCAGAGGTCGACCCCACCGCGCCGGCGCCCACGTTCGTCGCGTCCGATGTCATGACCGGCGAGACGCGGACCCTAGCTGATTACAGGGGCGAAGTGGTGCTGCTCAACATTTGGGCGACGTGGTGCGGGCCGTGTGCGGTCGAAATGCCATCGATGGAGCGGCTCCATCGGCAGCTCGGTCGTGAAGGGCTGCGCGTCGTTGCGGTGAGCGTCGACGAGACGGGACCGGAGCACGTGAGCAATTGGGTCCGCGAGCATGGGCTCACGTTCGACGTCCTGCAGGACCGCAGCCGGCGGATCGAGTGGCAGTTCCAGACCACGGGGGTGCCGGAAACCATCGTGATCGATCGCGAAGGGAATATTGTCGAGCGGCAGATCGGACCTACGCTATGGGATAGCCCAACCCAAATAGCACGGTTCCGCGAACTGCTTGGCACCGAATAGCCGGTTCAATCCGCACCAACATTTTCTTGCGCCGCGTTACTTCCTGCCATTCGACGGCGTTTCCACCCAATAGAAGCTCTTGACGTGACCGGCCGCGGCGGCCAACCAGGGTGCCTTGTCGCGGCTTGGCCATTGTGAAAAGGAGGTTCCGTGGCGTCGCTGCGCTCACGGATTCTCGAGACGGAGGCCAGGTCCTCCGAGGAGGACAGTTGGCCTTGAGACGCGAGATTGCCGAGGGCGGATCGTTGGCCGGCGCGGTCGGCGCGGCGTTGACCGCTGCTGCCGCCGCGCTCTGCTGCATCGGTCCGCTCGCGTTGACGCTGCTGGGCGTCAACGGGATGATTCTCGCAGCTGGGCTGAAGCCTTATCGGTTCCATCTGCTCGTGGGGTCGATCCTCATGCTGGGTCTGGCCTTCTGGATGATTTACCACCCGGTTCGCGCCGGCGCCGCCGCCTGCTCGAGACGGTCCACCCGACGGATCCGTGTGGTGCTCTGGTTTGTAACGCTCGTTTGGGCCACAGCGTTTGTGCTGCAGTTCGTGGCCGACAAAGTGACGATATAGGAGGTTCTATGAGAAGGTGGTACGTGTTATCCGCGATCGGGATGCTGACTTTGGGTGGGAACGTTGCGATCCGCCCTGTACCGGCCGCCTACACGGCTCTGGATGCGAGAGGCAATCCGCTGAGGACGGCGTTCAATGACGACGTGGGCAAGGTTCGCGTGCTCATGTTGGTCGCGCCCACGTGAGGGGGGTGTCTCCGAGGGTCCTCGGAAACGCAGAAACATTTGTTGGAGCAGACCAGGAGTTCAGATCTGGCGGTGTACGTCGTGTGGGTGCCGAGGAACCGTGCACGGGAACAACACGTGCGTCGCGTCACCGGGATCGTCACGGACAAGCGCGCACGAC
>JAPULP010000418.1 GCA_027294815.1 Gemmatimonadota bacterium
CGACTTGACCACCCGGTACGGCGGCGTGTCGATCGCACATCCGTTCGGCAAGGCCTCGGGGCAACTCTCGTGTACGCTTGCCCAAGTTGAGGGCGACATTCAGGCGGGGCTGGCGTTCGTCGTGCTCAAGACGGTCGTCGCCGAAGATTCGGCGGGCGGCAGATCGATGGCGGAGTGGAGCGTGCGTGACACGAAGATGCAGGTGGAATCGCGTATCAGTGCAACCGGACGAGATGGGTGGACGGTGACGTGGACCGGTCGTGGGTGGCACGGTACGCTCGCCGACTACCTGGAGTTCTTCGATCAAGCGCTGGCGCTCGCGGGCGACTCGAACACGCCCATCGTTCCCTCGGTGAAATATCACTTGCCGGTTCGAGGTGAGCCGTTTCGCGAGGCGGAGTACGAGCACACCACGACGCAATTGATTGAGGTTTGGAATCGCGCCGGGCGTGGCAGCGACTTGATTCTCGAAAAGGATTTCAGTCCTACGCTGGCCGGCGACCAACGGTCAGGCGATCTGTCGGCGGTGTTGCGTTGGCTGGAACGCGTTCCCGGCTTGATCGTTTCCGCGGGTCGAGGGAGCGTCCAGCTCGGCGTGAAAGTGATGAACGGGATGGCGGGCGATGAGTTTCAAATCGCGATGCTGAAAACCCTCATGGAGGCCGAACCGGTACCCGCCTTCCTGATCGTTTTCAATCGACTGTTCGACGCCGCAAAGAGGGTGGCGTTCGGAGGCTGGGACTTGAGCAACCGCAACCTGCGCGTTCTCGATATGGCGCGTCAACGGGGGTTGTGGCTCCCGCCCCCGTCCCCGCCGCTGTCGGCCACCGGCAACATTTGTTCGGGGCGCATGATGTTGGAGTATGCTCTTCGCGGGTGCGAGAATGGACAGGTTCACACCCTCTTTCAGCTGCCCAGAAGTGAGTACACGGCTACAGGCGGGAACCGTAGCGCGGCAGCCCTTCACACGCTCCTCTTGCATCCGTCCGAGGGGCTGGTGCCCTGGCTCTGGCATCTGCATGAGAGCGGTTCGCTGGAAGAGGTTGACGGATTGCTGCAATTCCACAACGTGATCGGACTTGGACATGCATGAAGTCGTGATCGAGCGTGTTCGAGTGTACGAGGTGGCGTTGCCGCTTCGCGTTGCGTTTACCATCTCCGGTGGGTCGATGTCGGTACGCAGGTCCCTCATCATCGAGTTGGTAGACCGGTCCGGCGTGTGCGGCTATGGAGAATCTGCGCCGTTCGAGTTCCCGTTTTATTCCGCTGAAACAATCTCCTCCGTCAAGGCGTGTCTTCGCGAGACGTTATTGCCCCGGGTCGTCGGTCGAGAAATCCGGAGGCCGGAAGCACTCCTGGAGTTGTTGGCCGACGGCGTTCGCGGTAATCGGATGGCGCGTGCCGGGGTGGATACAGCGTGGTGGGACCTGGTGGCACGCTTGAGAGGAGAGTCCCTCGCCGGGTTGGTCAACCGGCGATTGGGCGAATTGGGGGTGACAGGCCAACATCTCCGGCCATCGGACTCGGTTGCTTGCGGCGTGGTCATCGGAATTCCAGTTGGCGAAGATATGGCAGTTCTCGAGAACGAGGTGCGAACCGCCGTCCGTCTTGGATACCAAAGAGTGAAACTCAAGATCCGTCCCGGTTGGGATCGTGATCCGGTGCTCGCAGCCCGCAGGGTGTTGCAGTCCGAAGGCGCAAAGGTGCCCATGTGGGTCGACGCAAACGGCGCCTATGACCGAGCGGGCCACAAGGAAGACCTCGCAGCACTCGACGACCTCGGCCTGTTGTTCATCGAACAGCCGTTTCCGGAGGAGGCTCTCTGGGATGCTACGGTCCAGAACAACGAGTCGCGCACTCCTGTCTGTCTCGACGAGTCTCTGGTTTCAGACGACGCTGCCAGGCAAGTGGTGGAGATGGACGGACCCCTGATCTGGAATCTCAAGGTCCAGCGTTTGGGTGGTTTGGAGGAGACCTGCCGAGTGTACGCGCGTGGTGTAGCCGCCGGCGCAAAGCTGTGGGTGGGAACGATGCCCGAAACAGGCATTGGCGCGCAAGCTGCTCTCGCCGTGGCCGCACACCCAGGGTGCGTGTATCCGACGGATTTGGAGCCCTCGGACAGGTGGTACGACCCCGGAACGGATCTCGTGAACCTCACGATGAGCGGATCAGGAAGAATGTGCGTCCCTGACGCCGTGCCGGAATTCAAACCCGGCGATAGCATGGGGCTCTTGTTTGAACTCGACTGACGCCGGCCTCTTACCTCTCAGTTCTTGATTTCCGCCGCTGAACAGGCTAATCACGATCGAGCCATCGGTCGGTGGCCGGGACCGCCACGAGCGGGAGGCTGTTGCCTCCTGACCAGCCTGAAAGAAGCCGGAGAAAATGCCCGGTAAGATCTGCCACGAATGCGGCAAGAACGCTCCGGTGGGTGCATTCCGCTGCCCGGAATGCCGTGCAATGCTCGCCAGCGACGGCAGCGACTGGATCGCGGCCCTGGCTGAGCAAGTCGGCTTGGCACTGGGTGACCACTACAGAGTGGAGGAATTGATCGGCCAGGGTGGTGCGGCCATCGTCTTTCGCGTTCACGATGAGCGGCTCCACCGTAGCCTCGCGGTCAAGGTGCTCAACCCCGATCTGATGGCGAGCACGGAGCTGGCACAGCGGTTCCGGCGCGAAGCCCAGA
>JAPULP010000419.1 GCA_027294815.1 Gemmatimonadota bacterium
CGGCCCAACAGGATCCCGCCGCAGACCCATATCAGCGGCATCCGCGTGTTCCTCGAACCGGTTGACTTCGTCGAGGCGGCGACGTTCGCGCATCGCGACAACCACCTGACGTTCGAGTTCATCGGGGTCTCGCTGAGTGCCCCGGAGCGCGTGCGCTACCAGTACAAGCTCGAGGGCTTCGACCGTGACTGGATGCTGCCGACCGACCGGCGCTTTGCGACCTACTCGAACCTGCCTCCGGGCGATTACCGCTTCCTACTGCGTGCGGGCAACGGCGACGGTGTCTGGAACGAACAACCCGTTTCCTATGCGTTTTCGATCCGTGCGCCGTTCTGGGGGACTTGGTGGTTCTACACGTTGGTCGCGTTCTCCGCGATGGGCATCGTGGTCGGTGTGCACCGTTGGCGTACACGGGCGATCAGCGCGCTGAACAAACATCTCGAGGAGAACGTGCGCGAGCGTACCCGGGAGTTGATGCAACGCAACGAGGAAATCCAGCAGACGAACGCGGCGTTGGCCGAGGCCTTGACTACGGCGCAGTCCGCGTCCAACGCGAAGAGCGAGTTCCTGGCCAACATGAGCCATGAGATCCGCACGCCGATGAACGGCGTCGTCGGGATGACCGGGCTGTTGCTGGAGACGGCGCTCACTCCCGAGCAACGCGAGTTCACCGAAACCGTACGCGGTTCCGCCGAGGCCCTGTTGACGATCATCAACGATGTGCTCGACTTCTCCAAGTTGGAAGCCGGCCGGGTGGAATTGGAACCGATCCCGTTCGACCTGCAAATCTCGCTGGAAGACGTGGCCGAGTTGCTGGCGCCACGCGTTGAAGCTAGCGCGGTTGAGTTGGTCGTTCATTACGACCCCAAATGCCCCACGCGAGTGGTTGCCGACGCCGGACGTATTCGCCAGATCCTGATGAATCTGCTGGGGAACGCCATCAAGTTCACCGAGCAGGGGCACGTGCTGCTCGAAGTTCAACTGCTGCAACGCCGCTCGCACGAGGTCTCCCTGCGGGTCGCCGTCGAGGATTCGGGGATCGGCATCCCCGAGGACAAACTCGCCGCGATCTTCGAAAAATTCACCCAAGCGGACACCTCGGCGACGCGACGCTACGGCGGAACAGGATTGGGTCTGTCGATCTCGCAACAGTTGATCGAGCAGATGGGAGGCCAGATCCAGGTCCAGAGCCGGGCCGGGAAAGGTTCGCGCTTCTGGTTCGATCTGACGCTCCCGCTCGATCCCGAACCGGTGCAGGAACTCGCGACTGAGGCCGACTTCGACGGTCTGCGCGTGCTTGTCGTCGACGACAACAACGTCAACCGGCACATGATGCACCGGTTGCTCGAGTCCTGGGGCCTGCGCTGCAGTTGCTACGACTCGGCGGAACAGGCGCATGCGGCGTTACGGCGCGGCGTGGCGGACGGTGACCCGTACGAGTTGGCGCTGCTCGATTTCCAGATGCCCGGCCAGGACGGGGAGCAACTGGGACGCGCGATCAAGGCCGATCCGGAGACCGCCGACACGGTGCTGATCATGCTGACCTCGGTGGGCCGCCAGGGCGACGCCAAACGACTCGAAAACGGAGGGTTTTCGGGCTACCTATTGAAACCCATCCGCGCCACGCAGCTCCGCGCGACGATGGTCGCGGTCTGGGGCGCGCACAAGCAAGGGCAAACGGTCGGGTTGGTCACGCGGCACCTGCTGTGCGAATCGAAGTCCAACCAAGAACAGACGGCGCAGGCTATCGGCCAAGCCCCTCGCGCGCGCGTGTTGGTGGCGGAAGACAACAGGGTCAACCAAAAGGTCGCGGTGCGGATCCTGGAGAAGCTCAACTGTCGCGTCGACGTGGCCGCCAACGGGCGCGAGGCGCTCGACCTGCTCGAATCACTGTCCTACGACATGGTTTTCATGGACTGCCAGATGCCGGAACTCGACGGTTACGAGGCGACCCTAGAAATCCGCCGCCGCCAAGGCACGGGCCGGCGAATCCCCGTCATCGCAATGACGGCCCACGCACTGCAGGGGGACCGCGAACATTGTCTCGCGGCGGGGATGGACGATTACATGTCCAAACCCGTGACGCCCGCCGGCTTCCGCGAGATGCTCGACCGCTGGGCTTGCCAACCCGTGGGGGCGGAGACCGAATAGAGCGCCGCCTGCTAATCTGCGCTTGCGGCAGATGATTGCGATCAACCCCATCGTTTCGATCCCACGGCACGAACTGCGGTTCGAGGCGACCACCTCGAGCGGTCCGGGTGGGCAGCACGTCAACCGGTCCCGCACTCGCGTCACCCTACTGTTCGACGTTGAGGCATCCACGACCCTGTCCGCGGACCAGAAACGCCGCGTAAGGACAAAACTTGCAACACGGATCGATCGCGCGGGCCGTGTGCGTGTACGCTGCGGGCGCCATCGCAGCCAGGCGTCGAATCGTGCGGAAACGATCCGACGCTTCGCCACGTTGATCCGCGACGCGCTGCGGTACGAACGCCGCCGCGTTGCCACGCGGCCGTCGACGCCCCAACGCAAACGTCGCTTGAAGGACAAGCGCAAACGTGCCGAGATCAAACGCGGGCGCCGGGCCCCGAGCGCGGATGACGACTAGCCTGGATTATGCAGGGATACCGGACAAGAAAATAGCCATCGTCCGCGGAAGCCGTGGTATCAAGGGTTTTGCAAAAAACCAATACCTCTTCCTGGAGGAACGATGGCTACACCCTGTTTTACACAGCTTGGCTTCAGCTTTCAACCGAAACTTTGTCTAGACTTCCGCGGTGGTCAGATGAGCACCGATCCGGGGCTGCTGTTGCTCCGGGAACTCGATGAACGGCTGAGGCTGACTCACCGGCTCGGCTCGCTGGTCGAGGATGGGCGAGATGAGCGCTACACGCTTCATGCAGTCGGTGATCTCATGCGCCAGCGGATCTATCAGATCGCTGCGGGCTACGAGGATGCCGTCGATGCCAACCTGCTGCGGCACGATCCGACCTTCCAGACGATCGTGCACGAGGAGCCGGGGGACCCGCTGGCGGGACAGTCGACGATTTCACGTTTGGAGAACAGCGCTAGTTGGGAGGACATCCGGCAATTGGCGGATTTGTCGCTGAACTGGTTTCTACGACACGGTGCGAAGCTGCGGCGGTCGCCGTTACAAGAGATCCTGCTCGACGTTGACTCGACCGACGACCCGACTCACGGCCACCAGCAACTGGCGCTGTTTCACGGGAAGTACGACACCTACATGTACCACCCGTTGCTGATCTTTGAAGGGCACACCGGCCATTTGCTCAGCTCACGGCTGCGGCGCGGAACGGCCCGTGACGGCGAGGGCTTGATTCCCGAGCTTCGTCGCATGCTGCCTCGTCTTCGCCGGAGCTTCCGCAGCGCTCGGATCGCTCTTCGAGGTGATGCCGGCTTCGCTGCTCCGGAGTTGTACGATTATTTGGAGTCGGAGCGAATCGTCTATCTACTTGGAATCCCGCACTACAGCGTGTTTCGACCGTTCACCGAGAGACTGCGCCAACGGGCCCAGGCCCGATTCGAGCGGACGTGTGATCCCGTCCGGATCTGCTCGAGCTTCTACTATCGAGCCAAGACATGGCCGCATCGTCGCCGGATCCTGGTCAAAGTCGAAGTCAACGCCCAAGGGACCAACGTGCGTTGTGTCGTGACCAATCGGAAAGGGCGGGCCGAGGATCTCTTCAACATCTACAACGGTCGGGGCGAGGTCGAGAATCGTATTGACGAGTTGAAATCGGATCTCAAGGTGGATCGACTGAGTTGCTCGCGCTACCGGGCCAACGCCTTTCGGTTGCAGCTTCACACACTGGCCTACAACCTGATGCACCTGCTGCGGCACTGGCTTGAAGGAACACCCCTAGAGAAGGCGGAGACCTCGACGATTCGGTTCAAACTCTTCAAGGTCGGGGCGCGGGTACAGAAGACGGTACGACGGCTCTGGTTTCATTTGGCCAGCGGATGGCCCTATCGGTCTTTGTTTGTGCAGGCTCACCATGCGATCCGAAGACGGGCGCCTGCTCCGACCTGACCCTTGTCAACTGAACGCGTCTTTCCACTTGTCGCGTAAGCGAGTCGAGGGATCGGTGTGCCGTCAGGTCGATCTCACGACCCTCATCGCGCCCAAACGAGTCTTCCAGCCCACGACGGCGCTCTTCGAACTCGCCTAGACGGCCACCGTGGAGGCGAACCGCGCTATCCTAGCGCTGCCCCAAACGGTTTATGAATAGTCCAGGCTAGGTGTGCGGGTGAATGTAGTTCCATGTTCTCCTGGAGGAAACTCGATTCTTAATCCCCCCACTTCCCCTGTCGGGCCCAGGGTAAAGACGACAAACTCGCGGATTTGTGTAGGGTCTCTCCACTTGAACTCGAAGAGGTCATAGTGCCAATGCCTCAAGTCACCTGCTGCCCCATCTGTAAATCGCAGAACCA
>JAPULP010000042.1 GCA_027294815.1 Gemmatimonadota bacterium
GGGGATCGACGTATCTGGGCATCCGGTTCGCGATCGAGACGATTCCGCCATTCTTGATGGCGGGCGTGCGGTTTGTGATCGCGGGCGGGATCCTGTATGCGTTCGTCATGCTCCGCGGCGCTCGTGCCCCGACCCGTCGCCAATGGGTCGCTGCGTCGATCATCGGGGCGCTCCTCTTACTGGGTGGTAACGGGGCGGTGGTGTGGGCCGAGTTGCGAGTGCCGTCCGGGCTGGTCGCGCTGTTGGTGGCGACGGAGCCGCTGTGCGTCGTACTCATCGACTGGGCGAGGCCGAAAGGACTTCGACCCCGTCGCGGGGAGTTGGTTGGCCTGATGTTCGGTTTCGCCGGAGTCGCCATTTTGGTGAGCCCGGCGGCCCTCGTGGGTGTGGGGCGGGGGCGGGGCCTCGAGATAGATCCGCTTGGTGCCGTCGTGGTGCTTTTTGCCGCGGTGAGTTGGGCGTTGGGATCGATCTACTCGCGGCACGCGCCGGCGCATCAATCGGCATTTCTCATGACGGGGATGAAGATGTTGACCGGCGGATTCTTGCTGCTGCTGGCGGGGACGGCCGCCGGCGAGTGGTCACGGCTCGACGTCGGCGCCATCTCGGCGAAATCTTGGTTTGCGCTCGCCTATCTCATCGTTTTCGGGGCTCTGATCGGGTTCACGGCCTACATCTGGTTGCTCAAGAACACCACCCTGGCGCGCGCGTCGACGTATGCATACGTCAATCCTATCGTGGCAGTGTTGCTCGGATGGTCGTTGGCGAGCGAACCCATGAACAGCAGGGTGGTCGCAGCGGCTGCGGTCATCGTCGCCGGTGTTGTGATCGTCGTGCGAAGTCACGACGCGCCGGTGGTCGACGATGTCAGCTGACAGTGGGCGGTGGGCAGTAGGCAGTGGGGACCCTGCTCAGCCTTGTTGCCGCCGTCTTGAGGCCCGCCTGATTAGCGGACGCATCCAAGGGATCCTTAGGATGGCGATCAATATCTTGTACCGTAAACCGGTTATGCAAATGACTTGATTGCGTTTCAACCCGCGGAATGACATGTCGACGACACGATCCGCCGAGAGCCAGAGAAAGCTTGGGATGTCGCTCCGGTTGAATGTGTCGGCCAAGTCCGGCGTATCGTGAAACTCCGTATAGGTGAAGCCGGGGCAGAGGGCCTGCACCTTTACTCCGGTGTTCCGCAACTCCATCGAAAGCGATTCAGAAAACGCGTTCAAGAACGTTTTCGTCGAACAATACATCGCACTTCCCGGAACGCGGAGGAGTCCGGCGACCGAGGAAACGTTGATGATGGCTCCGTGCTTTGCGGCAATCATGTCCGGTATTGCCGCGTGGCACAATCGCACCGCGGCCTCGCAGTGCACACGCAGCATGTCGAGGTTACGGGTCAAAGCCACCTTGGGGAACCGCCCGCCCGTGCCGAACCCGGCGTTGTTGACGAGATACTCGAGATTCGGATGTTGTCGAACCAGTTGCTCTACGGTTTCGAGGTCCGTAGGGTTGGCCAAATCCGCAGCGACGACTTCCGTGTCGACACCGAACTGTTTGCCCAATTCGCCGGCCAGCGTTTCCAGCCGGTCCCGGCGTCGGGCAACGAGGATGACGCCGTGGCCCATTCGTGCAAGCTTGCGGGCGAACGCCGCCCCAATACCGCTGGACGCGCCAGTGATGAGTGCGAACCCACGACTCATTGCTTCCCACTCTCCGATCCTCTGGACGCGAACGCGGCGGCCCAGAGATACCAGGGAATCGAGCGGTTGGGTGATGAATCGGCGGTGGCCACGGTGGTCATTGAGGTTTCCGGCTGAGTTGGGACTAATGTGTAGCAGGCCGAGAGAGTAGCCAGGTGTCAACCCTTTCGGCTCGGGGCCCATCTAAAATGGCGGACAAAGGATATAACCCTGTTTCTAGGAGCTTCATAATGAATCGCAGGTTTGGCCTGCTGGTGGCCGCCGCCGCCTGGGGTGTGACGGTGCCCACCTCGGCGTGGGCACAGCAACGAGGAGACCAGGACCACGAGTGGTGTGAAGACGTCCGGCGGGGTGACCGCGACCGGGAGCGCTACTGCGAGGTCCGCGAGTTCACACTCGACGCCCGTAGCCTGATAGCGGTCGACGCTGGTCCCAACGGGGGCATCACGGTCGAAGGGTGGAATGGCAGCAATATTCGGGTTCTGGCGAGGGTGCAGACCTGGTCCCGGCGCGGCGATCCCGAGGACTTCCTAGGTGATATCGAGGTCATCACCACTGGGCGTGAGATTCGCTCGGAGGGTCCCCGCGGCCGCGACATCGGCCGGAACAACGGCTGGTCGGTGAGCTACGAGTTGATGGTGCCCTTCGAGTCCGATCTCTCACTCGAGTCCACCAACGGCGGTATCAGTATCACCGACGTTACGGGGAGTATGGATTTCAGGACTACCAACGGTGGGATAAACCTGGCCGGACTGGCGGGAGACGTACGCGGCCGGACAACCAACGGTAGCATCCGGGTCGATCTCGAGGGGGCCGAGTGGGACGGCACGGGACTGGACGTCCAGACGACAAATGGGACCGTCACCCTCGACATTCCCGAAGGATTCCAGGCCGACCTCGAAATCGGCACGACGAACGGCGGCTTTCATATCGACTTTCCGATCACGCTTCAGGGTCGGATCAACCGGCGGCGAATCCGCACGGAGTTGAACGGCGGTGGAGCGTTGATTAAGGCGATTACGACCAATGGGGTTGTTAGGTTTCTACGGGGGTTAATTTGGGTGTTGTTTGTGGGGGGTGGGTTGTGGGGTGTTAGCGTCACCCAACGGCCCACACCCTACACCCTACAACCTGCCGTTCCCCCTTCCATCCCCGCCCCCCAAACCCCAGACTTCCTCCATACCACATGACCACCACCTTGGGGGATTCATGCTCCGTCGCTTTCGTCCGCTCGTCCTGGCACCGCTCGCTGGCGCTTTCCTCACGACCTCGCTCTCGGCGCAATCGCTGGATCGTTTGAGGGACGAAGCACGGCAGGAAGTCGTGGGCATGGCCAAGCTGTCGCAAGAAATCGTCGACATGATCTTCAGCTTCTCGGAGCTGGGCTTTCAGGAGAAGTGGACAGCCGAGTACGTCACCGGCCTGCTTCGTGACGAAGGATTCACGATCCAGATGGGGGCTGCCGGCATGCCCACGGGCTACATCGCGAGCTGGGGAAGTGGGAGCCCCGTGATCGGCATCATGGGAGACATCGACGGTCTGCCCGAGACATCGCAAAAACCCGGCGTGGCGTACCACGATCCCCTGATTCCCGGCGGGCCGGGCCACGGCGAAGGACACAACAGCGCCCCGGCCGTGGATGTAGTCGCGGCGATCGCCACCAAACGCATCATGGAGCGCCACGGTTTGCCGGGTACCATCAAGGTCATCCCCGGCGTGGCGGAGGAGTTGGTCTCGAGCCGCACGTACATGGTCAACGCCGGTTTGTTCGAAGACATGGACGTGATGCTGTCCACGCACATCTCGCGCAACTTCACCTCGTCGTGGGGCATCAGCGGGTCGGGTTTGGTGTCGACCATGTTTACCTTCCATGGCGTGTCGGCCCACGGGGCGAGCTCGCCATGGCTGGGGCGCAGCGCGCTGGATGGTGTAGAACTGATGAACGTGGGTTGGAACTTCCGGCGTGAGCATCTGCGGTTGCAGCAACGTTCACACTACATGATTCCCAACGGCGGTAGCCAGCCCAATGTGGTACCGTCGGAAGCGTCGGTCTGGTACTACTACCGCGAGCTGGACTATTCCCGCATCAAGGCCTTGCACGAACTCGGGCAGCAGATGGCGCAGGGCGCCGCGCTGATGACCGGAACCACGGTCACCGAGCGCGTGCTGGGTGCCGCGTGGCCATCGAACATGAGCAAACCGCTCGCCGAACGGATGCACGAGAATCTGCTACTAGTGGGTATGCCCGATTGGTCTCCGGCCGACATACAGCTCGCGGAGGCGGCGCAACGGGAGTTGGGCGTCGAGGTGGTGGGGTTGCCGACCGAGGTGGACGAGGAGCTACGTGAGTCGAGTCAAGGAATGGGTGGAGGTAGTGACGACATCGCGGAGGTATCGTGGAACCTCCCGACGATTCGTCTTCGCTATCCCGGCAACATTCCCGGGATGACGGGCCACCATTGGTCGAGTGGAATCGCCATGGCCACGCCGATTGCGCACAAGGGCGCCAACGCCGGTGCACAGGTCATCGCCATGACCGCGGTCGAACTCATGGCCGACGCCGATCTCGTGGCCGAAGCGTGGCGCTATCACCGTGAAGTGCAGACCAAAGACGATCAGTGGGTTTCCCTCATCCCCGAGGGTGTCGAGCCACCGACGTTCTTGAACGAAGAACGCATGGCACGGTTCCGGCCGATGCTCGAAAAGTTGAAGTACGATCCGTCGAGATACGCGACCTACCTGGAACAATTGGGGATTACGTATCCGACGATCAAGCGGGAGACGAGCGGGGGGAACCAATAGGGTGTAGGTCGTAGGGTGTAGGGTGTAGGTATTTATCCGAACGCCTACACCCTAATCCCTACACCCTGGTAGTGCGGGGAGGGGCAGGGTCTACACCCCTCGCCTTGGATTGACCACGTTGTTGAAGATCGAACCCCACCGATAGCTCAATCCAAAGCTCGCTCGGTACTCGAAGGCTGTTCCCAAGGCACGGCGCCTCAATAGAATTTCTTCCGGCGGAATGCCGGCGCCCGGCAGAGATATCTGATCCTTGATGCGGCTAAAGCTCCCGCTGGCGTTGAGGCTCAGCCCCCGGACGATGCGGAAATCCAACCGGCCCGAGATCCGGACACGGTGCAGCGAGAAGTCGTGCAGAAAGTTGCTGGCCGTAAGCGACGTGTTGGCGCTACCCCACGGCTGCCGCACCGTATATGCCACGTTGAGTCGCTGATCCGCACGAGTTTCTTCGGTCCGTCCGAAGATCGTGATTTCTTCGTAATTGAAGCGGGATACGCCGATCGAGTAGAGGAGGGTGAGCTGGCGTCTCGTGGATTCGGAAAAAGGAAAGACGCTGTACTCGATCCCGCCCGCCACTCTCCCCCGAAAGTCCTGATTCGAGAAGGTGGACGAGGTGGCTTCGGCCTCGAGGCCGGTGGCCCAATGCTCGATGCCTAGGCTGCGTACGATCCGTCCCTCGAGCTCGTAGCTCCGGCGCGAATCGACAAAAGTAGAGTCGTCGCTCAGGTCGCTTTCGGTTCGGCTGACACTGCCGTTTGCCTCCAACTCGATCTTCCATTCCTCAGTGATGCGATCTGCGGAGAACGCTCCGCGCGCGGAATATCCCCGCCGCTGACTTTCGCCACTGGCGCCTCCGTTCGCCGAAATTCTAAATACCCAAGAATTCCACGGATCTTGCTCGCCTCCAACGACGCCGGTGCGTTGCTCCCCTTGTGGAGGCGAGTAGAGGATGCGAAGTCGCTGGGCGACTGGTGAGTTTGCAACAAAAGGAACCAGGCCTAAGGCCAGCATCCTGGTCTGCGCGTCCCGCGTTTCGTCTGCGGTGTTGGTGCTGCTCGCGGTGTACCGAAGGGTGTCCTCACGTCCGGCGAACTCCTGCAGGCCGATGAAGGCGAATGTGTATTCGATCCCGGCCCCCGCGCCCTGCCGCGTGCCCAAGATGTGGACATCGGCGTCTTGGCGATCTCGGACGTAGTTCACGAACGCAATCTCGCGGCGAAAATGGTTCAAGTTGCGACGACAAAAGAAGCAGTCCAGAAAAACCCGCAGGGTGCCGTTCTGAGTCGTCGGAGTGTCTTGAGCCGCGGACGGGGTCGTGAAAGCGCCGAGGGCCACGCAAAGCGAGACCACGGCGAAAAGGCCTGATGTCATTGGATTCCGATTTGAGTGGTATCGCGTGTGGGTTGTGGTTGGGATTGGTCGCGGCGCGACGTAGTCTCACCTGTTTGACACCACTACGCATGTAGTCCGTTGCATGCTGGGTGGCTTAGCAGGTCCGTTGCCTTGCGTCGGCCCCGGAATTGGCGGATTTCGTTTGTGAGCGAATACCCCCATTCAGCTTGCTTTGGCTGCCTCACTGGAGACGCGCAACAGGGCGATTAGCATGTCCACGCACATCGGATCGAAGTGCGATCCCGAGTCGGCCTGGAGTTCGTTCAACGCCTCATCTACCCGAAGCGCCGGACGATACGGACGGGCCGTGGTCATGGCGTCGAACGCGTCGGCTACCGCTACGATCCTCGCGGCCAGTGGGATTTCGTCGCGGC
>JAPULP010000420.1 GCA_027294815.1 Gemmatimonadota bacterium
CGATTCATGCGATCGGCGGCGCCCGAGGTGTAACGGTACAGCCGGCCCGGTTCGGCCAACGTCATTGCCTGCATCGCATCCGCCGCGGGGAATCGTTGCAGAACGTCTTGCAGTGACGACGAAAGCACCCAGCGATCGGAAGGGGGCACGTCGATGGCGCGCATGGGTACGCCGCCGCCGCGGGAAAGGCTCAGCCAATCTCTTGGCGTGCGGATGTACAAATCTCCAAACGGACCTGATCGGTCGTACATCAACGCCCGAACTCCTTGCGGCACGCTGATGTGATTGAATTGCTGCAGTCGGGGCATATAGTGCACGACTTCGTCCGTGGTTCCAATCCAAAGCGACTCGTCACTTGGATCGCCCAAAATCGCTACCACTCTTCTTTCGGGATACCCCTCCAGACGGGTGACGGGGAGCAGCCAGCGATTGAAGCGCGTGTCGTAGGCGATCAATCCCCCGCCCGTGGCCGCGTACACGGCGTCATTCGTGGTCGCGACCTGGAATACGGTGCTGTAATCGCGCAACACCACACGTTCTTCAGGCCGCCAGGTGCGAGTGCCGGTTTGCGCGCTCGTGGTGGGCACTCTCAGCACTGCGACCGCCAGCAAGCTGGCTGCCAGGACGGAAAGACGGAAAGACTTCCCTCCTTCCGTCATACCACCGCCGGCGGATCCAAGGCCAACAACACCGGCGGCTCGGCGGCAGATGTCGTCTCCAGCTGCCGCCACACGTCGGGCACCGCCGCCATCACATCGTCCGGCCGCACCGTTCGAACCGATCCCTTGGTGGAAGCGATTTCCGCGGCGCGGCCGAGTATGTGCGCACCGAACGACGCGGCATCGCTGGTGTCCAGACCTTGCGCGAGAAACGCGGCGATGAAACCGGACAACACATCACCACTTCCTCCGGTTGCCAGTCCCGGGTTTCCACTCCCGGCGACCCGCACCGACCCGTCGCGACTCGCGACGACGGTGGGCACGCCTTTGAGCAACACGGTGAACGTCTGTATCGCACCGGTCAACTCAATGACGTCGGCATCTCGGTGGAGGGGTTTTGCGGCTTCGACCACGGCGGCAAATCTATCCGTTGCTACAAGCTCGGCCTGTTCGGGAAACGCCGCCTTGAACTCGCCGAGATGTGGTGTCAGCACCCGGGCAACCCTACCGACGCGAATTGCATCGCTGCTGCATTGCAACGCGTCGGCGTCGATCACGAACGCGGTACCGCTTTCCTGCAACCCGCCGCCCGGCGCTGATTCGAGAAGGTTCGACACGAATTTCGTTCTCGCCGGATCGCGACCGAGCCCGGGGCCGAGCACGACGGCGTCGGCCCAAGCGATAGCTTCAGACAATTCAGACTCGACGTCAGGGCCGAGGGCCGTTTGCAGCGTCATCGCGTCGGGTAGGGATTCCTGAAGGGCGGCGACCGACTCCGGCTGCGCGGCAACCTTCACGAGACCTGCGCCGGCGGCAAACGCCCCTCGCGCAGCGTGACGAACCGCCCCGGCCATGCCGTCCTGTCCCCCAACGATCAGCACACGACCGCGGTCTCCCTTGTGCATGGCAGCACGAAACGGCGGGATGCGGGCCGCCACCCAGCGATCGCTCACGAACACGGGCCAGTCATTTTTCGGTGGCAGGAATCCCATCTCGACAACCACAACCCGGCCACACCACTCTCGCGCCAGAAGATGCCCGCGTCGCAGACCGCCGAATGTCACGGTGAGATCTGCGCGTACGGGCCCATGTGCCTCGCCCGTGGTCAGGTCGAGCCCAGTGGGACCGTCGATCGCCACGATCGGCACGCTTTGATCCGCCACCCACGCGGCCAACGCTCCGATCTCACCGCGCGGCACGCCGCTCGCCCCGGTACCGAGCAGCGCGTCCACGACGATCCCCACACGAGGCCGCTCGTCGTCCTTCGCCAACGGCTGCACAGAGCTCGTCAACGCGAGTGTGCGATTCGCCTCGCAATCGGGGGATCTTTCTTTGTCGGTCTCCATGACCCAAACCGAAACACCGACCGATTGCAACGCACGGGCAACGACCCATCCGTCGCCGCCGTTGTTGCCGTGCCCGGCGACGACGATGACACCTTTTGCCAAGTCCGCGCCGAACTCTTTGGCGATGACCGCCGCAGCCCCGCGACCGGCGGACTCCATGAGCACGCGCGACGGCATCCCGCCCTCGATGGAGAGGCGGTCCCATTCAGACGACTGGACGGCGTCTAGTACGGGAATGATCGGGGCAGTCATCGGGTGGACGGGCCGGATGGCGGAGGGATGATTGCAAATCGACGATTGCAAATTTGCAATGTGCAATTGGATTCTTCAGAAATCGTAAATTGCACATTGCCGATTTGCAATCTGAAATCGCGAAGCGTCCTCATCGAATCACCACCCCCGCATACGCCACAACACTCTCGTTGTCTCCGGTCACCAAACCACTGTTTCGATAATCTACGAGCTCCGCATGCGTGGCACCGAGTAACCGCGCAGCCTCGAGTACCACTGCGCTCGGCGCCCGGCCGCACATGGTGATGTCGTTTTCATGACAGGCGTTCAACAGACCTTCGCCGTCGAGTTTGAACACGTGCTCCAACGCAATCCGGTCCTTTCGCTCGGCGGATGCCGCACTCTCGTAGTGTGTCATATCCGATGACGCAAGCAAGCTGATCGGCTCGGGCCATTCACTGACGACTCGGGCAAGTGCCTCGGCAAGACGGCGGCAGCGGTCCCAATCATCCCACGCCAGCACCAACGGCACGAGCGCGGAATCGGGCGACAGCAGCGACAGAAAGGGAAGCTCCACCTCGATGGCGTGCTCTCCCGCGTGCGCCAACGGGTCGTGTTCCACAAGTGGGCACGCGTCACACAAGGCGGACACGACACTTTCGGCAATGGCAAGGTCACCGACCGGTGTCCGGAATGCGCCGCGACTCCACGTGCTGGCACCGCCCGTCGTACCCCGCCTGCCGGTGTGATTTGGAGCCAAGATGACGACGGTGGGCGCCAATGCGAGACGCTTGAAGACTTCGGCCGCGCAGGCCCCGGAATAGATCAGACCGGCGTGGGGAACGATGGCGGCCGTGGCGGCCCCTTCCGCCCCCTGGACCGCGGCGAGCAGACCCTCAACGAGAGTCCGGAGTTCATCCGGCTCGTTGGGATAAAACAATCCCGCGACTGCGGGACGTCGGATTTCCCCTATTTGAAGCTCTGCCCGATGGTTCGCCCGAGGGAGATCTCGCCGTTGTCGATGCGGAGGTTGAAGCCGCACTCCGGATCCGAGCAAACCCATGCTTTGTACATGATCGATGCGCCGTCCCGCCCGTAATCGGATAGCGGTATCAACACCCCACCGTCACACTTCTTGCATTCCGGCCAATCCCTGCCTTCCATTTATCCACCCCCTTCACTCCTAAGAACCGAGGAACACCCCACTGGCCGGGTTCATGCTAACACTCCATGCACCGCATTCCAGCCCAGGGATAATCTCGATCAAACGCCTCGACGAAATCGAAAACGTTGTCGAAATCTGAGATCTGGTCCGACGCTTCCTTCATGAACAGTTCCACATCGATCAGGGTAAACACGGTCCGCCCGAAGTCTCGAGTGCATTCGATTCCCCAGTGATTCAGGACGGTCCGGGCGCTGAGGCCGAACTGCTCGATGGCAAAATCCCGGCAGGCCCAGGCCAACTCCTGACCCGAGATATGACCCCGCACGGGCCGCTGTTGCTGGCCGTACTCCAGCGCGGCCAGCACGAACAGGTATGCTCGTTCGTGAAATTGGCCATCCGCCTCGCGGATGCGGCCTAGGATCTCGTCGGCGAGTTGTAGCTCAGTCACAAGTCAAAGGTGATCCAGGGGACGGGGGGTAGCAAGTGGGGCTTAGGTCGTCGCGGAGCTGGTGTACAGCGGGAAGCCCTCCGTCAACTCCAATACCTCGGCGGAAACCGCTTCCACGGTCTCGTCGTCTGGCGAACCGAGCACGCGAGTGATGAAATCGGCGATCTGCGACATCTCATCTTCACCCATGCCACGCGTCGTGAGCGCGGGTGTCCCGATCCGCAAACCGCTGGTGACAAACGGGGAGCGCGGATCACCGGGAACGGTGTTCTTGTTGACGTGAATTCCGGCCCGCCCGAGCGCTGCTTCACCGTCTTTGCCCGTAAAATCCTTCTTGCGGAGATCGACGAGGATCAGGTGACTGTCGGTTCCGCCCGAAACGAGGTCGTATCCGTTCTCGGCGAGCACTTCGCCAAGCCGCTGGGCGTTGCGGATGACCTGCGCTCCGTACTCCTTGAAGGCCGGTTGCAGCGCCTCGCCAAACCCGACAGCTTTGGCGGCGATGACGTGTTCCAACGGTCCCCCTTGCCCGCCGGGGAATACGCTCTTGTCCACGGCCTTCGTAAACTCCTCGCGGCAGAGAATAAACCCTCCCCGCGGACCACGGAGGGTCTTGTGGGTCGTGCTCGTGACGATATCCGCGTGATCCACCGGGGTGGGGTAGTGGCCGCCAGCCACCAATCCGGCGAAGTGTGCCATATCCACCAGGAAGACCGCGTCGATCTCGCGGGCGACGTCTGCAAACGCGGCGAAATCGATGACGCGTGGATACGCGCTGGACCCGGCGATGAGTAGTTTCGGCCGCTCGCGGAGCGCCATCTCACGCACCTGGCCCATATCGATCAATCCGGTCGCTTCGTCGACGCCGTATTGAACCGAATCGAAGATGATACCGCTGTGGTTGACCTTGTGTCCGTGCGTGAGGTGCCCGCCGTGCGTCAACGCCATCCCCATGAGTCTTTCGCCCGGCTGCAGTACCGCCAGATACGCCGTGAGGTTCGCCTGCGAACCGGCGTGTGGCTGCACGTTGGCGTGGTCGGCGCCGAAGAGTTGCAGCGCGCGGTCGATCGCGAGTTGCTCGACCTCGTCAACGACCTCACACCCGCCGTAGTATCGTTTACGGGGATAACCTTCCGCATATTTGTTCGTGAGCGGCGACCCCATCGCGTCCATCACGGCCCGCGAGGTGAAGTTTTCGCTCGCGATCAGCTCGAGACCATCTTCCTGCCGTTGCGTTTCCCGTTGAACCAGCTGGAAAATGGTAGGATCAACATCTTCGAGCGGTAGCATCATTGTCATTTGTCAGCCTCGATCTTGGCGACCCGACGCTCGTGGCGGCCCCCGTCGAACGGCGCCTCCAACCAACGGCGTAGGATTTCCAAGCCCTGGTCCTCGTCGAGGAAGTGTGCCGGGAGCACCAAGATGTTCGCATCATTGTGCCGCCGCGACAACTCGGCGATCTCGGGAGTCCACGCGACCGCGGCTCGCACGCCGGCGAAACGATTTGCGGTGTAGGACATGCCCAATCCGGTCCCGCAGGTCAACACGCCCCGGGCGACGGCACCCGTTCCTACCTGCGAGGCCACTTGCTTCGCGTAATCCGGATAGTCCACGGACTCCGTGGAGTCGGTCCCGACGTCCACGGGCTCAAAGCCCAGCGTCTCGAGCTCGGCCTTCAGCCGTTCCTTGAGTGCGTACCCAGCATGATCGGCCCCGATGGGGATCTTTTCCACCAATGCGCCTCCGTATGGTCGTCGGGTAGTTTAGTCGAGAGACGGAAGGACGGAAAGACGGAAGGACGGAAAGATTGAAGGACGGAAGGTTGCGGCCGCAATCTCAGAAGGGTGGGCAGGGCGCCACCACCATTCCGACTTTCCGTCTTTCCGTCCTATTTCGCGACTCCGGCCCGCTTGGCTTCTTCGATCCGCCGCAACGCGAGCCGGCGAGCCGCTCTATAAGAAGGAATACCTTCGTCACGCGCAATGTCGAGCACGCCAAGGATGGTGCCGTAGATTTCCCCCGCTTTTTGGTGCGCCTGTTCCATCGACCAGCCCAACAATTCCGCGTTCACGCTGATCAAACCGCCGCCGTTCACGACGTAGTCCGGGGCATAGGTGACTCCTCGCTGCTCGAGCGCATCGCCATGGCGATCTTCGGCCAACTGGTTGTTGGCCGAGCCCGCGACGATCTCCATCTTCAGCACGGCGAGCGTGTCGTCGTTGATCACGGCGCCGAGCGCACACGGCGCGAAGACATCGGCAGTGACGGAGTAAATATCGTCCGCATCCACCGCACGCGCGCCGAATTCGCGTACCACCCGCTCCACCTTCTCGGCATCGATGTCGGTCACGATGAGACGAGCACCTTCCTCGTGGAGCGCCTGGCAGAGGTAATATCCAACGTGCCCGAGGCCCTGCACGGCGACCGTCTTGTCTGCGAGCGAGTCGCTGCCAAACCGGAACTGCACACATGCCTTCATGCCCCGATACACACCAAACGCCGTAACCGGAGATGGGTCGCCAAACCTGTCTTCCAGCCCAACGACATGGTTCGTTTCCAAACGGATGTAATCCATGTCCTGCGGCGACGTACCGACGTCCTCCGCCGTAATGTACCGGCCCCCCATCAGCTCTACGTGACGTCCGTGTGCGCGAAAGATCCCTTCCCGATCCGCTGTCTTGTTATCGCCCAGTATGACGCTCTTACCACCGCCCAAATCGAGACCGGCAACAGCGGCTTTGTAGGTCATGCCACGAGAAAGACGCAGCACGTCGATGAGTGCCTCCTGCTCGGTTTCGTAATTCCAGAAACGGGTGCCCCCAAGAGCAGAACCGAGCGTGGTGTTGTGGATCGCAATGATGCCACGGTACCCGCTCTCTGCGTCGTACATGTAGCTGACCTGCTCATGCGCCTGTTCGCCGATCAATTCGAAAATCACGTCCCGTGTCCTTCTTAATCGTGGCTGGAGTAGAGCTCGCGCGCTATGACGATGCGCTGAACCTCACTGGTACCCTCGTAGATCTCAGTCACTTTTGCGTCGCGTAGTAGCCGTTCCACCGGGTAGTCTCTCATGTACCCGTACCCACCAAAAATCTGAACCGCGCGCTGCGTGACGAACACTGCCGTCTCCGACGCGAACAGTTTTGCCATGCTTGCCCGCATGGTGATGTCTTCTCCGCGCTGCTCGGCACGCGCGGCCTCATGCAACAACGCCCGTGCCGCGGATACCTGCGTTGCCATGTCTGCCAACATGAAGCCAATGCCCTGAAAGTCCTTGATCGGTTTCTCGAACTGTTTGCGCTCGCCCGCGTACTTGACCGCATGCTCGAGCGCCTGGCGCGCGATGCCAATGGCCTGGGCGGCCACGCCCATGCGGCCCCGGTCGAGACCCTCCATGGCATAGCGGAAACCCTTCCCCTCTTCACCGATCAGGTGCTGAGGTCCCAGCTCGACGTTGGTCAAGGCGAGCTGGGTGGTACGGGAAGCCCGCAGCCCCATCTTGTCTTCCGCCTTGCCGGGTTCCACTCCTGGCGTGTCGGCCGGAACCATGAAGAACGACAATCCACGCGTTCGGGAACTCGCGTCGTCCGACGTGCGCGCCATCACCAGCAGGAGATCCGCCACGTCTCCATTCGTGACCCACGCTTTCGTGCCGTTGAGCACCCACGACGATCCGTTCCACTCCGCGCGCGTCCGCAGACTCCCCACATCCGATCCGCTATCGGCTTCCGACACGCAGAACGCCGCCAGCACTTCGCCTCGGGCCATCGGCCGCAACCACTGCTCGTGCTGCTCGGGTGTCCCAAACGATTCGAGAATGTACGAGGGGAGCGAATTATGAACACTCAGCGCAATGGAAACACTCGCGTCGGCTGCAGCGATCTCCTCCATGATCATCAAATAGGTGAGCGGGTCGAGACCCAGTCCGTCGAATTCTTCGGACGCCAAGAGACCCAAAAACCCGAGTTCGCCCAGTTGCTTCACGACATCGGCGGGGTACGTCTTCTCCCGATCCCACTCGGCGGCGTGGGGAGCGATCTCGCGCTGCGCAAAGTCACGCGCGACTTCGACGAACTCTCGGCGTCGCTCTTCGTCCACCATCTCTTCGGCGGGATTAGTCATAATCATGGAAGCCATGTTTGCTTTTTCGCCCGAGCCGACCCGCCGCCACCATCTTTCGTAGCAGCGGACAAGGACGGTATTTGTCGTCACCCAACCCGCGATGCAGCACCTCGAGTATGTCGAGACACACGTCCAAACCGATGAGATCGGCCAGCGCGAGCGGTCCGAGCGGATGATTCATGCCGAGTTTCATGACCGTGTCAATGGCCTCGGGCTCCGCCACACCTTCCATCACGCAGAAACAGGCTTCGTTGATCATCGGCATCAACACACGATTGGAAACGAAACCCGGGTAGTCGTTGACCTCCACCGGAGTCTTACCAAGAGCCTTGGTGACTTCGATGACCGCCGCAATCGTTTGATCGGAGGTCTGGAGACCGCGAATGATTTCTACCAGCGGCATGACCGGCACGGGATTCATGAAATGCATCCCGATGACTCGCTCCGGCCGATCCGTTTGCGCCGCGATTTCGGTGATGGAGATCGACGACGTATTCGTCGCGAGAATCGCGCCGTTCCCGGCCGCACGGTCTATCTCCCGGAAGATCGAAAACTTCAGATGGGGTACCTCCGAAACCGCCTCGACGATGAGCTCGGCGCCGTCCACGGCCGCCACGTCAGTTGACGTCTCTATACGACTCAGTGCGGCGTCACGCTCCTCCACCGTCAACGTGGCTTTCTTAACCTGCCGATCCATGTTGTTGCGGATCGTACTGAGGCCACGCTCGAGAACCTCCTGCGACACGTCCACCAACCGCACATCGTAACCCGACTGCGCAAACACATGGGCGATGCCGTTGCCCATGGTCCCCGCCCCGATGACGGCGGCGGATTTCACCGCCACCCCACACCCCCCCATCCCCCGCAGGAGCGGGGAGCAGGGAGCAGCGAGTCTCGCTTCATAAAAAAAGCGCTCATCGGAACGCCTTGGTTTGGGAAGCAAACTTGCGAATAAGCAGAGCGGCAAGTGCCAACTTCGGCAAATCGTTTAACAGGAAGGGTACCGACCCAATCGCGACCGCACCGGCCACGTCGCCACCCAGAGCTGCGAGTTGGGCCACACCCCCCGCGTGAACCACGACCAAGCCGACGACGACGGCCAAAGCCAGCCGCACCCAAGAGCGCCCATCCGCCGCTACCAGACCGGTCAAGGCAGCCGCAAGCGGGTACGCCAGCAAATAGCCTCCGGTCGGACCAAACAGGCGCGCACTCACCGTTGCACCCATCGGA
>JAPULP010000421.1 GCA_027294815.1 Gemmatimonadota bacterium
TCCTTCGACGACGTCGAGAGAGAGTCGTCCGATCAGTCGTATGAGTTCCGCCTGGCGTGCGAGCCCTCCGACAGTGAAGCGAAGGTGCGACGCGTCGGCTGGGAACTGCCCGAACGTCGGATCGACGGCGACCCATTCGCCGAGGAATACCTCGGGCCACGCATGGTAAAAAAAGCTCCCTCGTGCGTACACGAGACCGGCTGCTGTTCGTGCAGGCAGCCCGATCGCGCGCGCGAGCGCAACGAATAGGATCGCGTGCTCGTTGCAGTCGCCGCGCATGGTTTCGAGCACTTCCACGGCGCTTGGGACGCTGATCGTGATCGTTTTCTCCAGTTGCTCATACACCCAATTCGTCAGCAGCCGCGTCGCGACGATCGGATCACGCTCGCCGTCCACGATCTGGCGTGCGCGCGCTTGAATGCGTGGGTCTTCGGATTGCACGAGGGGCTCGGGTGAGACGTATGGTCTGAGAGAAGGCTCCATCACCCTGTAAGCTCGGCGCGGGTTGTTCGGCCTCAGACGCCAACCGATCTCGAGTTGCGACAGAACTTCTCGCGTCACGATGAGCGTATCGCCGGCGACGGCTTGGCGGCCGCCCTCGAGATCGAAACCTTCTTGATCGATCCCGCCGAGAACGACGCGCAGCTGCGAGCGGTCCGACGAGAGGTCTACGTTCGACGCGATGGCAGTCTGCTGGATGATGTCGATGTCGGCGAAGTCGGCGATGGACACGTTCGGGTCGCGATTCCGGAAGTTGTTGAACGCCATCTCGAACGGGGAACGCTCGATGGTCAATCCCAGCGCGGATGACGCACTGACAATGCGTCCAAGACGGTCGATCCACGCGTCAACCGTCAGTCCGTTGACCTTCTGCTCCACCTGCCAGGCTGATACGGTGTCCCAGCGCGCCGCGACCCACGACATCGATGTCGAGTCGAACGCCGCGCTGTCCGGCACGAGCAAAACGGAATCCTTGAGGATCCGGATGGAAACGTCGCTGTTTTTCAAGAGCAGCGGGTCGAAGGTGCGAATGGCGTATGTGTTACCGATCTCGGGTTGCCCGCCGAACACCAATCGGAGCGGCATGTACACGGGCAACACCACAGGCTCTTCGAGTGGTACGCGGACTTGCTGGGTGCTACCCGCACTCTGGAATTCGATTCTCAGCAGCGTGTCACCCGACACCTCGCCGGATGCCGTGAACCGGCCGGCGTCGCCCACTAACCTTGCCACGAAGCTCCGGAGCCTCAGGCTGTTGCTGAGACGCGCGGTGGTGTGGGCCTCCACACGCTGAAGAGCGCCGAGGGCCGGGATCTCGAGGGAAAGGCGGTCTTCGATGAGCAGGCCTTCGGGGACCGTATCGACGGTGTTCGACGCGAAGCCCACCACGACGCCGCCCATGGAGACGGTGTAGTACAGGGTGCCGGGCTCGACCGTCCGAGTGGCGTCGTCGAGCAGCAAACCGCCTGTCGGGCCGGTCCGCCGCGCCACCATCCACCCCAAGGCCCCTACCCAGGTGATCACAATCAGGACGGCGACGGATTGTCTGTTCACGCTTCCCTCGTACGCAGCAGGTGCTCTAACACGGTCTTATCCTCGTCAGTTTCCACGACGATCTTGACCTCTGAAGGAAATGCTTGGGCGCGCAAATGGCTGTGCAGCACGTCACAGAGGATCTCTGCGGCGTCCTCAAACGGCAGGTTGCCGGGCCCGGTGCCTAGCGGCGGCAGGGCCAGGGCTTGGAACTGCCACGCCACGGCCTGCTGGAGAACGTTCACGAGGGCGCGCTGAACTCCCGATCGTGAAACGGGCTCGGACGCACTTCGAATGATAGCATGGATGACGAATTCCGCGGGAAGATCTCCCGCTCCGGTCACCGTGGCGGCGCCGATCACGAGGGGATCCCGTGTCTCCAACTGCTGATGGAAACGGGGCCCGCCGATACGCTCGAGTTGACGGAGTGCGGCGCTGGTGGGCTCCAGCGTGTCGGTGGCAGGTCGAACTACCGCGTCTGCTTTGATGGACGCGAGATCGTCGACCACCACATCAATCACCTGGCGGCGAGGTCCCGCGAGCGGCGGTACATCTGTTGGGCTTCTTCGGGGCGGTTCAAGCGGTCGAAGATGATCCCCAGCCCGTAAAACGCCTTTCCGTTATTTGGAACCAGCTCGACGGACCGCTGGTACGCCTCGAGGGCGCCGTCCAGGTCGTCCACGTGGTTGAGTGCGTCTCCCAAATAGGTGTATGCGGTGGCTCTGCTCGAATCGAGTTCGATGGAACGCCGCAAGTGTGGCAGCGCGTCCCCCCAGAGACCGCGACGCGACATCAAGAGGCCGAGGTTGAAGTAGGCTTCGGCGTTCGAGGTGTCCAACTCGAGGGCCCGGCGCAGGTCTGCCTCGGCTTCGGCGTAGCGGCCGAGCGATCCGAGGACTCCACCCCGGTTGACGAGCACCTGTTGATTGGTGGGCTCTGCGTTGAGACAGAGCTTCAGCTCGTGCAGCGCTTCTTCGTGCTCCCCGTTCTGATCCAGCAGGAGCGCGAGATTGTTTCGGGCTTTGACGTGAATCGGGACGATACTCAATAGTTCACGGTAGATCGCGATGGCGCGGCGATGTTCGCCCTGTGCATGCGCCTCGCGGGCGGCGTTGTACAGCAACTCCTCGGCAGAGGGCTCTTTCGGGGCCCGCTCTTCCTCGTTCGAGGCATGATCGCTCTCGGCTGCGTCGTCGTGATCTTCGGGCACGTCGCGGGCGGTGGGTTGGGGCGCATCTCCGTTTGGCTTTTCGCTAGCCACCAGGACCTCGTTGTCTTGGGCGATCTCGAAAGGTAAGTGGATCTTCTCGCGGTGCTGTTCTGGCGTGATCCCCACTATTGGATCCTCCGCAGGCTCGGTAGGCTCAGTTGGCATTTCGACGACGCCCGCCGGACGACTGGTGCGGTTCGCTTGTTCCGCGGCTTTTCGGCGGCGGTACCGGCGGCGATGGGCGGTACGCTTCATGTGTCTTGCCCCTCCGGGTCGGAGGTTTCTTGGTTCACCCACTGAAGATAAGCGTCGAGGCCGGCCTCCACGGGAAGCGCCAGCAGCTCGGGGACCTCATATGGATGGCGGCGTTTGACCGCGTTCTTGAGATCGCCCCAACATTCTCGACGGGTCTTGAGCAACACCAGTATCTCTTGCTCTTCCGTCACCGCCCCTTCCCAGCGAAAGATCGAGTTCGCGCCGACCATCGTGCCGCAGGCGATTACGCGATCTTCGACCAATCCCCGAATCAATCCTCGCGCATCATCTTCGCCGGCAACGGTCGTGAGGACCACCAGATGAGAGTCTGGGGCGCCAATCTCTTCCGGCATGCTGCGTCTTTCGAACGTCGTTCTTATAGATGATTAGCGATGAGTCGGGGACCCAAAGTACGATCCCCGAGACCCGATTGCAAGAATGGCGAGTGGGTTCGACGGTTGACCTGTGATCCGCATCACATCTAGCTTCACAGGCTATGCCAAAAGACCACCTCATCGTTCGCGGAGCCCGGGTTCACAACCTCCGGAACATCTCCGTCGAAATCCCGCGGAATCAGTTGACGGTGGTCACCGGCCTCTCGGGTTCGGGCAAATCCTCCCTGGCATTCGACACGATTTACGCCGAGGGGCAGCGGCGATACGTCGAATCGCTGTCGGCCTACGCCCGGCAGTTCCTCGGTGTGATGGAAAAACCCGACGTGGACGTCATCGAAGGTCTCTCGCCGGCCATCTCGATCGGGCAGAAGTCGGGAGGACACAACCCGCGCTCCACAGTCGGCACGGTGACGGAGATTTACGACTATCTCCGCCTCCTCTGGGCTCGGGTGGGTACGCCGCACTGTCCCAACGACGGCTCGGCTATTCGGCGCCAAAGCCCGTCCCAGATCACCGAGACGGTCCTCGAGTGGCCCGAGGGCACCAAAATCGAGGTGGTGGCACCGCTGGTGCGCGGACGAAAGGGAGCATTCCGCGACCTGTTCGAGGGGGCCGTCAAGCAGGGGTTTGTCCGCGTCCGGGTGGATGGGGAGATGTACGATCTCACCGATCCGCCCCGCCTCAATCGGCGCCAGGCACACGATATCGGATTGATCGTGGATCGGCTCGTGGTGCGGGCCGACGACCGCAACCGGCTCCACGATTCGATCGAGACTGCCCTGCGGTCGGCCGAGGGCCTGGTGGAAGTGATTCGGCACCCCAAGACCGGTCGGCGTGCCGGCCGTGCCGTGTTGTTCTCCGAGCAGTTCTCGTGTCCCAAGTGCGGTTACTCGCTCGCGGAGTTGGAGCCCAGGCAGTTTTCCTTCAACTCGCCGTTCGGAGCCTGCGAGGCCTGTGGGGGCTTAGGCACCCAGAGGGTTGTGAGTCTCGATCTCGTGCTTGGCGATCCGTCGATCTCGATTCTCGAAGGGGTCGTTTTGCCGTGGGGCGAGCCGTCGGGGTACCTGCGCAAGAATGTGCTTCCGACTTTGGCGAAGGCACTCGACTTCGATCCGGCAAAACCGTGGGGCCGCTATAGCGAGAAAGCCAAGCGGGCCCTGTTGGAGGGAGCCCCGGGCAAGCAGTTCTCCTTCCGGTACGGCAGCGGCCGATCCAAGGGCGCCTACAAAACCGAGTGGGAGGGGATTCTCCGAAATGTGGAACGCCGTTATCGGGAAACGTCATCGGATGCCGTTCGGACTCAACTCGCCGAATACATGACGGAACAGCCGTGCCCGGTGTGCGAGGGCAAGCGGCTCAAGCAGGAAAGCCTGTGCGTCACGGTTCATGATCGCAGTATCGGCGACGTGCTCGACGAGTCGGTGGAGTCGGTCGCGACGTTTTTCGGCAGCATCCCCACCGGCGGCGGCGACGGTCTCGAGGCGGACATCGCGGTTCCCATCCTCAAGGAAGTCACCGACCGTCTTCGTTTTCTCATGGACGTGGGGTTGGGATATCTGACGTTGGGGCGTTCTGCCTCGTCGCTGTCCGGCGGAGAAGCGCAACGTATCCGACTCGCCACTCAGATCGGCAGCCGGCTCGTGGGCGTACTCTATATTCTGGACGAGCCGTCCATCGGCCTACACCCACGCGACAATCAACGTTTGCTGAGGACGCTCACCGGGCTGCGTGATCTCGGCAACACCGTCATCGTCGTCGAGCACGACGAGGAGACCATCCGCACGGCCGATTACGTCGTGGACCTCGGCCCGCGCGCGGGGCGCGACGGCGGAGAGGTGGTGGTTGCAGGACGATTCGACCAGGTGATCAGACACAAGACGTCGCTCACCGCGCGGTACCTGCGCGGTGATCTGCGCATTGCGGTCCCGTCGGCGCGCCGCGCCGCCGGCTCGCGCCGTCGTCTTACCGTTCGTGGGGCGCGCCAGCACAACCTCAAGAACCTGGATGTCGAGATACCGCTCGGTGCATTCGTCGCGGTTACCGGGGTTTCCGGGTCGGGCAAATCCACCCTCGTCACCGACACGCTGTACCGGGCGTTGGCCCGGAAATTCTATCGTAGCAAGGTGCTTCCGGGCGTCCACGATTCGATCGAAGGACTGGATGCGCTCGACAAGGTGCTCGACATCGACCAGAGTCCCATCGGGAGAACCCCGCGGTCCAATCCGGCCACGTACACCGGGTTGTTCACACCGATGCGCGAGCTGTATGCCCAGTTGGGTGAATCAAAAATTCGCGGCTACGGACCCGGACGCTTTTCATTCAACGTCAAGGGTGGCCGCTGCGAGTCGTGCCAGGGTGATGGGCTGGTGAAGATCGAGATGCACTTCCTGCCGGACGTGTACGTGCAGTGCGATGTGTGCAACGGACGGCGCTACAATCGTGAGACGTTGGATGTGCGGTACCGTGGGAAGTCGATCTCGGATGTGCTCGAAATGACGGTGGCCGAGGCGTTGGAGTTTTTCGAGAACCAGCCGCGCATCCGCGCGAAGCTCGAGATCCTGAACGACGTCGGTCTGGGATATGTCCACTTGGGCCAAAGTGCCACGACGCTCTCCGGCGGCGAGGCCCAACGCGTCAAACTCGCCACCGAGCTGAGCAAACGCGACACGGGAAGGACGCTCTACATCCTCGACGAGCCCACCACCGGATTGCACTTCGAGGACGTGCGATTGCTACTGAATGTGCTCCACCGACTCGTAGACAAGGGCAATACCGTCGTGGTGATCGAACACAATCTCGACGTCATCAAGACCGCGGACTGGGTCATCGATCTTGGCGCCGAAGGTGGCGAGAAAGGCGGCTATCTCGTGGCGGAGGGGACGCCGGAGGCGGTTGCCAAAGTGAAGGGGTCGCATACCGGGAAGTATCTGCGGCGGGTGCTTCGGAAGGCGGCAAAGCGGTAGGACGCGAGGCGATTTCAAATTGCCGATTGCCGATTGCAGACTGCAGATTTGAAGATGCCCCGATGCCCCCGATGCCCCTTGATCCCTCTTGATGTCTGCTGCCCCTTGCTGCCCCGTACTGTAGATTTAGGACCGTCCCCTGACACCTCGCGGCCGTGGTATCGTACGGAATAGGGCACAACCAGTTGGAGGCGCCGTCATGGAACCCGTTATGGTTTTGGTCCCGCTCGCCGGAATGGCAACCGGGTTGATCATTATTACTGGCTTTTTCAAGACCGTACGGCACTTCATCGACCGCAAGATGGCATCGGGAACCGACCACGAACTCCACGCCGAGATTTTAGACCTTCACGCACGGATCGAAGCGTTGGAGCGTGACCAAGGCCGGGTCGAGGAGCTGGAAGACCGACTCGATTTCGCCGAGCGGTTGCTGGCCGATGGCAAGCGACCCGATCAGTTGCGGGCAGAGTCTTGAGGAACCGAGGGCGGAGGTAATGGGAATGGAAGAGGCTATCGCCGTATTCTTCATTTTCGGTGGGGGCGCCGCGTTCCTCCTGGCCATCTCACCCATCGGGAGGGCGATCGCCGACCGTATCCGGGGCAAGGGGCAGTTCGGTGGGAGCGAGCGGATCGTGCACCTCCAGGAGAGCCACGAATCCCTGCTCGAAGAGGTGGACGGGCTCCGCCAAGAAGTTGGCGATCTTCAAGAGAGGATGGACTTTACGGAGCGTCTGCTGGCCAGGGATCGGGAGCAGGTGAGGTTGCCGCAGTCCGAAAACGTTCAAGATTGAAACATTCGGGGCATCGCTGGCGTACTAAGGGAATGAAGATCCCGGAATCCCGGAACAGGCGTTCGGCTGTCGCGGATCGCCGCCTTTCCGCTCATTGGTTGCCTGGAGCCCGTCGGGGAGGTTAGGCTGACTGACTCGGCGGCACGAGCCGGTTCTGAGGTGTTTCGCAGGTAGCAGGCTTTTATCTCGGAGGAATGAATGGCGAGTCGCGAAGACCTCGAAAGTTTTGTCGCCCGATTGGACGACAGCATCAGTAGTGACGAGGTCGAGACAGGCATCTGGACCATCACCGGAGAAGACGATGCTCCCGTCGTCGTCAGTTTTAACCCTCCCGTGGCTGTGTTTCATGTCAACGTGATGGAGCTTCCTGGACCCGGAACAAACCGCAACGAACTCATGCAGAAACTGTTGGAGTTGAACGCCGAGGGAATGGTGCATGGCTCCTACGGCATCGAGGGATCGCAAGTGGTCTTGACGGACGCCTTGCAGCTCGAGAATCTCGATTTCAACGAATTTCAGGCAAGCCTGGACTCGATAACACTGGCGCTGGGCTCGCATATGTCGGCCCTGGCGTCGTTCAAGGAGTAAGAGATATGGGGATCTTCGATCGCCTGGGTACGCTGCTCAAATCGAACATAAACGATCTCATCAGCCGCGCCGAAAATCCTGAGAAGGTCTTAAATCAGCTGATCACCGACATGCGGAGTCAGCTGGCAAAGGCGAAACAGGAAGTGGCGTCGGCGATCGCTGACGAGAAGAAGCTGGCAGCTCAAGTCGAGAAAGAGAAGAAACAGGCGGAAGAGTGGCAAAAGCGGGCGATGCTCGGCGTGCAACAGAACCGCGACGACTTGGCCAAGCAGGCG
>JAPULP010000422.1 GCA_027294815.1 Gemmatimonadota bacterium
CCGCGAGTGTAATGCCGCGCGTTGGGCGGGCGAGATCTCCGACCGTTCCCGTAGCACGAAAGTGGCCTGTTCCCGAATTCAGCAACACCAGGTTCCGGGCCACGTCGTTGCCCGTCACCACATCCAGGTCTCCGTCACCATCCAAGTCGCCGAGTGGCGTTTCATAACTGGTTGCGCGTTCCTCGCCGAGCGGCCGCGCGACCATAAATCGCCCGCGCCCGTTGTTGAGGAAGATTTCGTTCTGGGCGGGCCAGTGACGCCCGCTGGCCACGACAATATCCAAGTCTCCATCGCCGTCGACGTCGGCAAAGACCACCGATGCGGACCGATCTTCGCGCGTGCCGAGAATGGTGCCTTCGGTGTACCGAAAGGTGGTTTCTTGGGTGGTTACCCCACTGGTGGCAAGAACGGACAAAGCGAGCGTCAATACCGCGGTTGAACGCATGGTACCATTTAGCCCTTCTTGATGGCGAGCTGCGCACGGTCGAATCCAGCGTAGCCCTTGCCGACAATTTCGCGGAAGGCGCCGAGCTTCGCCTGAAACGTACCGGGCCGCTTGATGAGGGCCCCCAGATCGACCGCGTGAGTCGACAGCGGGCCAAACCCGTTGCTGCCAAAGAACCTGCCCGCCTGGTCCACCGTCCTACCGCACTGGCGCATCAAGTCGTCCGCCGACTTCGGTGTAACCGCAGCCATCTCGACGAGCTTGCGCACCCGATCCCACTTCCTCCGCCCTTCGTCGAGCGTATCGAGCTTTACTAGCTGGGTATTTGTCAATTTGCCCATATTCAGCTCCCTACTCGGGTATCAGAGTCATTCGCCTAGCCTCACTATACGTCCATCCGCTACTGAGCGATATGACCCACCGCACGTTCACGGGATGATATCCCGCCCTCGCGCCTTCGGCGAATCGTCCTATGATGTCGCTAGGAGCAACGTGGGGTCGGCGTTGGACCCGCCTTGATCGGGGCGGGGAGTGGATCCGTGTTCACAAAGCTTCAGCGTCATCCGTGGCCGCGTTCTCAACGCTCGAATACGGACGGCGGCCCCGTGGCAAGCGGCGTACTCCGCCACGGAGCATTAGCTTTACATATTCCACACTCCTTCCCAACCGTCACCTCGTAGCCGCCTGACATGGAAGAGTTCGTACTCCTTCGGGACATGCTTCTCCTCATCGCGATTGCCATCCCGGCAGTGGCGGCAGCGCAGCGGCTCAAGATCCCGGCGATCGTCGCTTTCCTTATCACCGGCATGGTCATCGGTCCGCACGGACTCGGCCTCATCGCACGACCGGACGAGGTGGCGGTGCTCGCCGAGGTCGGCGTCGTGCTGCTCTTGTTCGAAATCGGGCTTGAAGTGTCACTCGCGCAGGTTATTCGCCTGCGATCGACCATCGTCCTGGGCGGGACGATGCAAATCGGCATCACGGTCGTTGCGACGTGGGTCATCGGCATGCTCCTCGATATTCCGCCGAATCAGGCCGTCGCGCTCGGATGTCTCTTCGCCCTGTCTTCTACGGCGATCGTGCTCAAGTCCTATCGAGATCGCGGTGAGTTGGACGCACCCCACGGGCGCGTCTCCCTTGCCATCCTCCTGTTCCAGGATCTCATGATCGTTCCGCTCATCGTGCTGATCCAAGTGTTGAGCAATAGCGGGGATGACGGCGAGTTCCGGGACTTGGTGCGGCCGCTGGTGGGACTCGTCATCCTCATCGTGGTGGTGCCCGTCGGGAGGATGGTGGTGCCGGCGGTACTCAAACGCGTGCCCGACATCCGCGGCAGCGACCTGTTCACGTTGGTGATCAGCTTCTTCGGGCTTGGTGCGGCATTCCTCACCGCATCGCTCGGTCTCTCCCTCGCCGTCGGCGCATTCATTGCCGGTCTGATCATCTCGGAGTCCGAGTATGGCGCACAGGCACTCTCGGATGTGCTGCCGTTTCGCGCGTTGTTCAGCAGCATCTTCTTCACGTCCGTCGGGATGTTGCTCGACCTCGGCTATGTGGCCGACAATGTCGCGTTGGTCGGTTCGCTGGGGTTGGCGGTGATCGTCGGCAAGACCTTGGTGGTGATGCTCGTAGTGACGCTGCTGCTCCGGCGGCCGCTGTTCACCGGTATTGTGTCCGGTTTGGGGCTCGCGCAGGTCGGTGAGTTTTCGTTCGTGCTGGCGAGCATCGCGGTGGGCACGGGCTTGATCCCGGACCCCACCTACCAGGCCTTCCTAGCGGTGAGCGTCCTCTCGATGGTCGCCGCGCCGTTGCTCATGGCCGGGGCCCGACCGATCGGTGAGTGGGGTGTGCGCGTGGTCGGTAGCTCACTGCCAGACGACGACACCGCCGCAACCACGCCTTCAGATCTCACGGATCACGCCATCATCGTGGGCTACGGGTTGAGCGGCCACCACTTGGCGGACGTGTTGACGGCAGCGCACCTCAAGTACATCGTGCTCGAAACCAACGGCCAGGTGGTGCGCGCCGCGAGAGATAAAGGCGAGTCGATCGCGTTCGGAGACGGGACCCGACCGGAAGTGCTGGTCCAGGCCGGGATTCGGTCGGCGCGTGTGTTGGTCATGAACATCGCATCCCCAATCGATGAACGGCGCGGCGTTTCTATCGCAAGGAAACTGAATCCCGACGTGAAAATTCTGGTGCGCACGAGAAGTATCGATACCATCGCGGATTTGACAGAGCGTGGCGCGAACGACGTGATCGTCGAAGAATACGAAGCCGCACTTGAACTATTTCAACGCGTGCTCCGTCACTATCACATCCCCATCAACACGATCTCGACGGAAATGGACGCGGTGCGCGCCGAGCACTACGGTATTCTGCGTGGTGTACCGAAGAACGTGCTCAGGCTCGATCAACTTCGGTTTCTTGGCATCCATCATGCCCTCGAGCTGGTCGAGGTGGAGCCCGGATCCGCCGCCGTCGGCGAGAATCCCATCACGCTACATCTCC
>JAPULP010000423.1 GCA_027294815.1 Gemmatimonadota bacterium
CACTCAAGGGTGGAGAAGTCCATGACGAAGATGGATCCTATCCAGCGAGGTAGTGAATATCAGCCGATTAGAGAGACGAGCGCCGTCATGGCCGGTTTTGGCTATGAGCAGACATTAGGCGAGCCGCGCCGCAGCGTCCGCTTACCGCTCGGAAGCGGACATGCATGTCGTGAATTTCGAACGTCGCGCGTTCTGAGTCTGCTTACCGCTCGGAAGTGGACATTGGAGACGAGCTCGCCCAATGTCTCCTTCTGACCCTAAGCAGTCATTGGCTGTGATATCGCCGAACCTGTGAGAATGACCCGCAATTGACGCCCGAGGTTCTGCTAATATGAAGGTTGCGGCGGCGCATAATCCCGTTCGTGGCCGCGCGCGCCAGTGTTTGGGGAACACAGACTATTTGCAGATAATCCGCATACACCCCAGCTCGAGAACGGCTGGGTATAGCGGGCGAGCAGGATGGCCCCGCCCTTGAAGTCGGCTTCGCGGCGGGCCTATCATTGTCGGCGAGACGTTTATCGTTATCCGCCCCCGCGGTGGGAGGGCCCGGCCATGCAGTGTCTCAAATGTGGGGCTGAAAACCGGCACGAACGACGCTTCTGTGCCGAATGCGGCGAGCCGCTTGCCATTGTGTGTGCCAAATGCGGTTTCCCCAACGAACCGAATGAGAAGTACTGCGGAGGCTGCGGCACGACTCTCGGGGCTGACACCGGCTCCACGGAGCCGAAATTTGCCTCGCCCCAGGCCTACACGCCGAAACATCTCGCCGAGAAGATCCTTGCGTCTCGTGCCGCCATCGAGGGCGAGCGAAAGCACGTCACGGTGCTGTTCGCCGATATCAAGGAATCACTCGAACTGATCGAGGGCCACGATCCCGAACACGTCCAGGTGATATTGGACTCGGCCATCCAGACTATGATGGAGGCCGTCCACCGTTACGAGGGCACCGTCAATAGGGTGCTAGGCGACGGCATCATGGCCATATTCGGCGCCCCGCTCGCCCATGAGGATCACGCATTGCGCGCCTGTTACGCCGCGCTTGCCATGCAGGAGGCCTTTCGCCGCACCAGCGAGGAGACGCCTAGGGAGCATACCGTCGAGCACCGTATCCGGGTCGGCCTCAACTCGGGCGAAGTTGTGGTTCGGGCTATCGGCAACGATCTTTCGATAGATTACGACGCCATTGGCCAAAGCACGTACTTGGCAGCCCGCATGGAACAGCTCGCCGAACCTGGGACCATTCGGCTGACGGGCGAAACCGTCCGCCTGGCGGAGGAATTCGTCCAAGTAAGGTCACTTGGTCCGACACGAGTGAAAGGCCTCAAAGAACCAATCGAGCTGTATGAGCTTGCGGCGGCCACACCGACGCGGACGCGTTTTCAAGCCGCCGTAGCTCGCGGACTCACGCGCTTCGTTGGGCGGCAAGCTGAGTTCGACATTTTGAACGGTGCGCGCAATAAGGCTTACGAAGGCAACGGCCAGATTGTCGCAGTTATAGGCTCGCCCGGGGTCGGCAAATCCCGACTGTTCTACGAATTCACGCATTTACATTGGACCAAAGAGTGGCTGATCCTGGAGGGCACTTCGGTATCGTATGGCAAAGCGACGAGCTATCTTCCGGTTGTTGATCTTCTCAAGAAATACTTTCATATTGAAGACCGTGACGACGACCGGACAATTCGTAAAAAAGTTGCCGATAGGTTAACCACGATCGACGAAGGCCTGGAGCCGATGCTGGTTCCGTTCTTGGCCCTCCTCGACGTGTCAGTAGAGGATGCGATCTGGGATGCACTCGCCCCCCCACAACGGCGCCGACGCACCTTGGATGGAGTCAAGAATTTACTCCTCACCGAGAGTCGAATCCAACCATTGGTCGTGGTTTTCGAGGACCTTCACTGGATCGATACCGAAACTCAGGCCTTCCTCGACAGCTTGGTTGAGAGCCTGCCGACCGCGCGCATCCTCCTCCTCGTTAACTATCGGCCCGAATATGGGCATGGCTGGATGAATCGGACCGACTATACCCAGGGTCGCATCGATCCCTTGACTCCCGAGAGAGCTGAGGAATTGCTCGCGACGCTGCTGGGAAACGACCTCGACCTCGCTCCGCTCAAGCGACTGTTGATTGAGCGTACCGAGGGGAACCCATTCTTCCTGGAGGAAAGCGTCCGCACGTTAGTCGAATCCGGGGCACTTACCGGTACTCCGGATGCATACCGCGCGGCCAAAGATGTTGAGCTTATCGATGTGCCGGCGACGGTTCGGGGGGTGCTTGCCGCGCGTATCGATCGCCTGGCGGCCGAGGACAAGCAGCTTCTCCAGACCGCTGCCGTCGTCGGCAAGATCGTGCCATACACGCTGCTGCAGGCCGTTGCGGACATGCCGGAGGACGAGCTTCGCCGTGGCTTAGACAACCTTCGAGCCGCCGAGTTCCTGTACGAGACACGTTTGTTCCCCGATCTCGAGCACAGCTTCACGCATTCCCTGACTCACGAGGTTGCGTACGGGGGCCTCCTGCAAAAGCGCCGGCGCGTGCTTCACCGACGCATCGCGCAAGCAATTGAAACAGTTTTTTCGGCTCGCTTGGCCGAACAGGTCGAGCGTTTGGCTCATCACTACACTGAAGCGGGCCTCGCAGAGCAGGCAGTGGGATATTGGCACAAGGCCGGACAGCGTGCCATCGAGCGCTCGGCCAACGTCGAATCGGTCGGCCACCTTACCAAGGGGTTGACAGTGCTCAAGACCTTGCCCGAGACGCCCGAGCGCAATCAGCAAGAACTCGACATGCTCACCGCTTTAGGCACGGTGCAGATCGCCACCGAGGGACCTGGTACGCCGAAGGTGGAGCGGGCGTATGCGCGAGCGCAAGAACTCCAATCTCAGTTGCGCGATACTCCAGAGCACTATGACTTTATCGTGTTATGGGGCCAGTGGCGAATCTGTATGGATCTCAAGGTGGCCCTGAATCTTGCCGACGAGCTTTTAGACGTTGCTCGACGTCAGCGGGATCCGAGCTTGTTGCTCCAGGCTCATCACGCTCAGTGGGCGACCCGATTCAATCTCGGAGAGCTGGCCTCCTGCCGCGAACACATCGAGCAAGGCATTGCGCTCTACGACCAGCGGAAGCACCACTCGCACGCGACACGTTATGGCGGACATGACCCCGCCGTTTGCGGCCGCGCTTTTACCGCCCAGATTCTGTGGTTGCTCGGCTATCCCGACCAGGCCTTGGCGTGCGCCGATCAAGCGGTCTCCCTAGCCCGGAAATTGGATCATGCGGTAAGCCTCGCGCATGCCTTGGACTTCGCTTTGGTTCTCGACCAGTATCGACGAGACGCCACTGCGGCACTGGCGCGTGCCGAAGCAATGATCTCGTTCTCCACCGAGGAAGGCTTTCCGCACTATCTGGCGAGAGGAATCTTTGTTCGGGGTTGGGCCTTGACCATGCTGGGGGACAAGCCCGCAGCCGGGATTGAAGAGATGCGCAAAGGTCGAGAAAAACAGTTGAAGACGGGCGAAGAGGACGACTTTCCAATATTTCTGCAGATGATGGCCGATGGATATGGGGTGACTGGGCGAATCGAGGAGGCGCTTAGCGAGATCGACGACGCCCTTGCCATCGTCGACCGCCGAGGTGTGAGCCACTGGTGGGGAGCCGAGTTAATCAGGTGCAAGGGCGAGTTGATGCTGGCTCTCTCCGAGGAGAATCACACTCAGGCTGAAAGCTGCTTCGAGAAAGCTATGGACCTCGCTCGCCAGCAGAGCGCAAAGTCTTTGGAGCTACGGGCGTCAATAAGCCTCGCCCGTTTGAGACAAAGGCAAGGCAGGACCGAACAAGCGCGCAATTTGCTATCGAACGTCTTTGAGTGGTTCACTGAAGGGTACGACACACCCGATCTCAGAGAAGCGAAGGCTTTGCTCGAAGAGTTGACGTGACGGACCAACGGAAGAGGCGTCGATGGTCGTCAATGGTGACCGCGAGACAAACCAGTGCCGAGGCAACGGGCGCCATCACCAACGACGCACATCGATGCCACTGTTGCTTGACCCGAAGTTTGTGTTGGGATGAATGGCATGACGGCTGAAGAGGCTGTGCATCGCATCAAGATTGATCGTGATGCCGGCGCGTACAAGTCATACCGCAAGGGCACTCACCGCATGGTCGCGCCCGCCGACACGCTGGCGCGCGTGCGTCCGTTCATGCCCGAACTCGGCATCACACGTATCGCCAATGTTACCGGCCTCGACAGAATCGGCATCCCGGTCGTCATGGTTTGCCGTCCAAATGC
>JAPULP010000424.1 GCA_027294815.1 Gemmatimonadota bacterium
GGGGTTCTCGCCGACCGCGAAGCCACACCACGTGGCCGTAGACCCCGACGGATCACACTTCTACGTTTCGCTGATCGCCGACGGCAAGGTGCTCAAGTTCAACCTCGACTACGAACTCGTGGGCCAAGCCGATTTCGAGACCCCGGGAATGATGGCCGTCCACCCCACCAAGGACTTGCTGTACGTCGGCCGCTCCATGGCGGCGGTGAATCCACCGATGCGCATTGGCCAGATACGGCGATCCGACATGGACCTCGAGGAGATCGACGTTTTCTACCCCCGTCCGCACGCGATCGCGGTCAACAACGATGGTACCTACGCGTACACGGCGAGTCTGGCGGAGAATCAGCTCGTCAGTGTGAACGTCGAGTCACAGGCGGCTGACTTTACCGCGGTCGAGGGTCCGACGCACACCTTCGTGCAATTCGCGATCTCGCCGGACGGCAAGACGATGGTGGCGACCGCACAGCTCACCGCAAAGTTGTTCGTGCTCGACATCAGTCAGCCGCCGGCGATGAAAGTCACGGACATGATCGATGTCAATGCCGCTCCGTGGCACCCGATGTTTTCTCCTGACGGGCGCTACGTGTACATGGGAAACAAGAACGCCAACACGGTGACCTTCGTCGACATGCGTAGCCGACGAGTGGTAGCTGTCGTGGAAGGGCGTGGCCTGGCGGAACCGCACGGCGCTGCCGTTTCCTCTGATGGCCGGTATCTCTACGTGTCCAACAACAATCTCAAAGGCGTGTACCAACCGCACGGCGCCGACGGCGTCGGCACCGTCGTGGTAATCAACACAGCCACGCGTCAGATCGAAAAAGTGATCGAGGTGGGACACTATCCCGCCGGCGTCGCCACCCTGGTCACCACTTGAGCGGCCGACGCTTGATTCGACTGAAATACGCATCCATCGGGCTCCTGCTCGGGTGCGGTGCCTCCAGCGCGGGTAACGCACCCCGCCCTTCCACGTCTTCCGCCGTTTTTCCCCCGCCCTTCGTGCGCGTCGTCGACGGGTTCGAGGTGCGCGATCAGGACGGGACGCCATACGACCATCCATTTCTCGGCGGCTTGAACGTACCGAGACCCCAACTCGTCGACATCGACAACGACGGCGATCTCGACCTCTTCGTGCAAGAGGCTACGGGCCAGCTCGCCTTCTTTGAACAGGCCGGAACGCCGTCGGAACCGGACTTCGTTTGGCGTACACAAGCGTATCAGGATCTCGATATTGGTGAGTGGTACCGCTTTGTCGACATGGACAACGACGGAGATTACGATCTCCTCGCCGAGCGCCGATTCAGTTACATCCAATATTTTCGTAACGACGGCTCTCCCGAAGATGCTTCCTTTACGCTGGTCGCCGACACGCTCAAGGACGTCAACGGCACTCCCATCTTCTCCGATCGCCAGAACATTCCCCAAGTCACCGACATCGATTGCGACGGACGGCTCGATCTTTTTATCGGCCTGCTCATCGGCACCGTGAAGCGTTATGAAGAGGTCGGACGCAACGCCGAGAACCTCCCCCTCTTCCGCTTGGTCACCGACCGGTTCCAAGGCATCGAGATCGTTGCGGCCTTTGGCAGCTTACACGGCGCGAACACGATGGCGTTCGAGGACATCGACCAAGACGGCGACCAAGACTTTTTCTGGGGCGATTTCTTCGAGGCCGGCTTGTTGTTCATCGAAAACATAGGCAACTGCGCCACACCCGTACTCACCGGCGAGCCGGTTGCGTTTCCGGTCGAGAACCCTCTGCAATCGAGCGGCTACAACGCGCCGGCCTTTGGCGATGTCGACGGCGACGGCGACGTTGATCTCTTTGTCGGTGTGTTGGGCGGCGCATTCAATCCGAATCGCACCACGATCGACAACCTCCTCTTCTACGAGAACGAGGAAGACGGCTTCACGGCCCGCACTCGACGTTTCATCACCAACGTCGACATGGGGAGCGAGAGCATCCCAGCCTTCGCCGACCTCGACGGCGATGGCGACCTCGATCTATTGCTGTCCAACAAGATCGATCCCGAGCAACTCCACACGTCGCTGATATTTCGTTTCGAAAACCAAGGCACAGCCACGCGCCCCGACTTTCAGCGCGCTGGGAAGATGAATCTCGAGGGACTGTACCACTACGCGCCTGCGTTCGCGGACCTCGACGCCGATGGTGATCTGGACATGCTGCTTGGCTCGTGGAAAGCCAACATCGCCTGGCATCGCAACGACGGCACAGCGAAAGAGCCACGCTTTGAACTCGTCGACTCGGCGTATGTGACCATCACCCGGGGCAGCAACACCACGCCGACCCTCGTGGACATCGACGCAGACGGCGACCAAGATCTCTTTATCGGCGAGTCGTCCGGGGCGATCAACTTTTACCGTAACGTCGGAACGCCAAGCAGTCCCAACTTCGAATTCGTCAGCGACAGGTTCAGCGACATCGACATCGGGCGCCGCAGTGTCCCGACCTTTGCCGACCTCGACCAGGATGGCGACCAGGACCTGCTTGTTGGATCGGAATCGGACGGCCTGACGTTCTTCCGGAACACCGGTACCCCGCAGGCAGCGGTCTTCGTGGAGGACACCACGTTCAACGTCGATGTACCACCTTTGAGCGTTCCGGTGTTTGTCGACATCGACGGTGACGGAGATCTGGATTTGTTCGTGGGCGGGATCGGGGGTGGGGTGGTGTTCTATGAGAACCGACAGAGAAACTAGAGCCCACCTCTATTTGATAGCTACGGAATCCACGGGAAAGCGGTTATCGGTTATCGGTTACCCGTCGGGTGGATTACGTGGCTATTCCCTCGCCCTCTATGAGCGCCCCGACGCCACGGCCTCTGATGCGGAGACATTGACTAAGCGGCGCCGGCGTAGTGTCGAACATCAAGGGTCACGCCCTCGCGAAACGCCTGCTCGGCCACCTCGAGCACACGGGCGGAAACCTCCGGGCTGACGTACTCTTCCCCGCAATTCGGACACACGAGGGCTGGGACGCCCTTCATGACGAAGGTCGCGTCCTCGCGTTCCAGCGTCACCGTGGCCGTGCCCGGTTGCGGTTCGGCTTGCCCACAGATGGTGCACGTCATCGACGTCTCCGAAAGTCCCGGGTCCACATGTCCGAATCGGGGTGGTAGACCGTGATTACGATGGTAATGTCGCTCTCGGGATCGTCAGCCGCCACTACGTGAACTGGTCGGTCACCGGACCACCCCAGGACAAGCCGGCTGGGGTATGGCCGGTCGCGGTCGTAGCGCGCGATGGTTTCGCCGGTTTCGAGGATCTCCAGAATTTCAGACACTTCGATCCCCCGCTCGAACATGCGTTGAAGGGCATGGACTCTGAATACGACACGCGGAGACACGGATCATGGATACGGTCACCTGACGGAGACCCTCGTACCAAAGACACGCGGCATGTAGCCGAATCACGCGGTCAAGGGCACCGCTGGGAGGGAGAAGCACAATTCCTGGAAGGGTGGCGGGGATCCGTGTTTTCCGCGCATTTCCGTGGCTACATCATCCCGCGGCCCCACTGAACGCAATCCGGTGAAACGACCCCAAATACCGGAATAGCACTCCCATTTTTGCCGAGGTGCGGACCGGGGAGTAGCTTCCGTTAAGATTGTCTTAGACTTTGAGCCACGCTCCGTGATTCCTGCATGACCCGCCCCCACCCTGTCCCTCGGCAGCTCTCTGAGC
>JAPULP010000425.1 GCA_027294815.1 Gemmatimonadota bacterium
CGGGTGCTTTTCGCGCTCGATCACTACGCGCCGCCGTCGAGCCCGAAGACGATCGGGTTTCACGATACGGTGCGGTCGTTTGCTCAGCAGCACGGTGCAACGCTGACCGAGATGGGCGAGGGGGTCAGTCACCAAATTGCCGTCGAGAGCGGTCGCGCACTCCCCGGCGATCTCGTCGTTGGCGCCGACAGCCATACGGTCATGTGCGGCGCGCTCAACGCCTTCGCCACGGGAATCGGATCGTCCGACCTCGCAGCGACCCTGATGACGGGAAAGGTGTGGCTCCGCGTCCCCGAATCGATCAAGGTGATTCTCGAGGGTGAATTGCCCATGGGTGTATCCGCGAAGGACGTCGCGTTGTCACTCCTCTCGACAATCGGTGGCGACGGTGCGGCGTACCGCGCAATCGAGTTTTACGGAACCGGCTGTGGCACACTCACGATCGACGACCGTTTGGTTCTCAGCAACATGTCGGTTGAATGTGGCGCCAAGGTTGGGATGTTTGCCGCGGATGACCGAGCGCACGCGTTCTTGGAAGGGCGGGCGAAGCGGTCCTATGAGGCGGTCGATCCGGATTCGGACGCGACCTATGTGGATGAAGTGACCATTGATCTCGGGGCGTTGGTGCCCGTCGTGGCCCAACCACACGACCCAGCTAACGTCGCCTTGCTCGACGACGTGCGCGACACGCCGGTGCACATGGTGTTCCTCGGTACGTGCACCGGAGGTCGTGTGCGCGACTTTCACGAGGCGCTGGAAGTCTTAGAAGCCGGTGGGGGCGTGGCTGCCGGCGTGCAACTCGTGGTGACGCCTGCGTCCAGCATGGTGCTTCGTGAGTTGGAGCGCGACGGAACGATGAAGAAGCTGGCCGGCATGGGCGCGGTGATCACGCCACCCGGATGTGGACCGTGCTGCGGCACGTCTGAACCGATCCCGACCGATGGTATGACGGTCGTATCAACGGCCAACCGCAATTTCAAGGCACGGATGGGCAACGCCGGCGTCTCGATCTTTCTTGCCTCGCCGGCGTCATGCGCCGCTGCGGCCGTGCACGGTCGCATCGTTGATCCACGAGCGGTGGGACGGTAACGGCGATGCGTATCACAGGACGAGCCCGCAAGTTCGGCGACGATATCAACACCGATTACATCATTTCGTCCTTACGGAAGAAGGAGACTCTGGAGCCGCACGAACTGAAAAACTTCCTGTTCGAAGCGATCGATCCAATATTTGCCGAGTCGGTTCAACCCGATGACCTGGTGGTGGCGGGAAAGAACTTTGGCTGCGGTTCGGCTATGGAGGTGGCGGTCACCGTTATGCTGGCCTCGGGCATCCAGGCGGTGCTCGCCAAGAGCTTTGCACGAACCTACTATCGCAACGCGATCAACAACGGTCTCGTGCCCATAGAATGCGACACCGGGAATATTCGCGAGGGCGATCGAATCACGGTCGTGATTGACGGGGAAGGCGTCTCGGTTCGCAACGAAGACACCGAGACTGCTTCGGTTGGACATGCCTTGGCCGGTGTGCCGATGGAGATTCTCACTGCCGGGGGAATCGTACCGTACATGCGGGAACACGGAGGCTTTGGTCCGTCATGATGCTGTCCACAAAGATCTTCATCGGCCTGGTGGGCGGAATCGCCGTTGGGGGTTTGGCGAGAATTCTGGGCATCGGTTGGCTGGTGGACGTGCTCGTGGGCCTCGAGCCGCTCGGCGATGGGTTCATCAGGCTCATTTCCATGGTCGTGGTCCCACTCGTGGTGGGGAGCCTGACGGTCGCCATGGCGTCGCTGGGGGACGGGCGCCGCCTGGCCGGCATTGGCGGTCGCACGCTGGCGTATTTCTTGGGCACGACGGTCATCGCGGTGGGCATTGGCGTGGCGCTCGCATGGATCGTTCAGCCTGGTGTGGGCATGGATCCGGCGACGCGCGAGGCGCTGTCCGCGAAGTTTCAGAGTGACGTTGCCGCGGTAGCTGGGCCGGGTACGGCGGAGCGGGGCTGGCTCGACGCGCTGGTAGAATTGGTGCCGCGGAATCCAGTCGCTGCGGCCGCTCAAATGGATCTATTACCGTTGATCGTCGCGACGGTCTTGTTCGGGCTCGCGCTCGGTGCGATTCCCGAAGAGCGACGCCGAGTAATCATTATTTTTTTTCAGGCAATCAACGACGCAGCGATGGTGATCATCGGGTGGTTCATGAAGCTTGCGCCGTATGCCGTCTTCGCTCTCATCGCCGCGACCGTGGCCCGCTTTGGGACGGATCTGTTGGAGCGGCTGCTCGTGTACTCGCTTGTTGTGGTGGCCGGCTGTGTTTTGCACGTGCTTGGAACGTTTTCGGTTGCGCTTCGATTCTTGGCGCGTGTGAAGATCGTCGACTTCTATCGAACTGTCGCCGAGGCGCCGTTGCTGGCCTTCTCCACCGCTTCCTCAAACGCCACGCTGCCGGTGAGTATGGATGTTGCAGAGAGAAAACTGGGCATATCGAACCGTGTCACGAGCTTTGTGATTCCCGCCGGTGCAACGTTGAATATGAACGGTTCGGCGCTCTACAAGGGAGTGACTGCGGTGTTCATTCTCCAGGTCTACGGCCTCCCGTTTGGCATCGAGCAACTGGTGATCATTCTCGTAACTGCCACGGCCGCGGCGGTGGCCGGCGTCGGTATCCCGGGTAGTTCGCTCGTTACGACACTCATCGTGCTCAATGCGCTCGGTCTTGGACCGCAGGCGGCGGCGGGGATCGCCCTCGTTGTGGGGCTCGACCGGATTCTGGACATGTTCAGAACGGCGGTAAACGTGACCGGAGACCTCACCTGTGCGGCCTATATCGCCCGTGTGGAGGGAGAGTTGACCCACCCCTAGACGCCTTGCGTACCTCGCTCCACTATTAGAGGAGAAGCAACGGCGAGGAGACGACTCATGGCATCGCCTGAAACAAACACGCCGACATCCATCCCATCGATCGACCCCACTCGGCAACCGCTCGATGACGAATGGGATGTGTTCGGACTGACGCATCTCGGAAAAATCCGCAAAGTCAATCAGGACCATTTCATGATCTGCTCGCTGCGCAAGCACATGCAGGTCCATCTCACGAGCCTGCCCAATGTCGACCAACTGCCGTTAGAGGGTGAACGCCTCGCCCACTTGAGCATGGTGACAGATGGTGTCGGAAGCGGGTACGGTGGGGAAGAAGCGAGCCGCATGGCGATCGAGCGGATCACCGAATACGTTGCGCACAGCATGCAGTG
>JAPULP010000426.1 GCA_027294815.1 Gemmatimonadota bacterium
GGTTCTCCGAGCCGATGTCGTCGCGTACTTGAAAAATCAGCCACTCTACGTACAAGATCTCTTCGCGGGGGCCGATCCGGATCGTCGGGTGGCCGTGCGGTTCATCACGACTAACGCGTGGCATGCGGCTTTCCTGAACAACATGTTCAACAGCCCTCAACCCACGGAACTCCCCGGCTTCGAGCCCGGGTTCACCGTGCTCCACGCTCCGGAACTGGAGACCGATCCGGATCGGCACGGGACCCGGAGCGGAACCGCAGTGGTCGTCAATTTCGCCGAACGGACGGTGCTCATCGCCGGTACGCGCTACGCCGGCGAAATGAAGAAATCGATGTTCACGATTCTGAACTATCTGTACCCCAAGCAGGGCGTTCTCTCGATGCACTGCTCGGCCAACGTCGGTGCTGATGGTGACGTCGCGATTTTCTTCGGCCTTTCGGGCACTGGCAAAACAACGCTTTCGGCCGACCCCACTCGCGGCTTGATCGGGGACGACGAACACGGTTGGAGCGACGATGGTGTGTTCAATTTCGAAGGCGGGTGTTACGCCAAAGTCATCCGCTTGTCGGCGGAAGGAGAACCAGAAATCTACGCCACGACCGAGCGGTTCGGCACGATATTGGAGAACGTCGTGCTGGATCCGGATTCCCGTATCATCGATCTAGACGACGACTCGATCACGGAAAACACCCGTGCATCCTATCCCATCCACTTCATTCCCAACCATGTACCCAGCGGTCGTGGCGGACATCCCCACAACGTCATCTTCCTGACCGCAGATGCGTTTGGCGTGCTACCTCCCATCAGCAAGCTGACACCCGATCAAGCAATGTATCATTTCCTGTCGGGCTACACCGCCAAAGTTGCGGGGACCGAGCGTGGCGTGCACGAGCCAAAGGCCACGTTCAGTGCGTGCTTCGGTGCGCCGTTCCTCCCCCTTCCCCCCGGTGAATACGCGAAAATGCTCGGTGAGCGTTTGGCGGCGCACGAAGTCCAATGTTGGTTGGTGAACACCGGGTGGACGGGAGGCCCTTACGGTCAGGGAGCACGCATGTCGCTCACGCACACGCGTACGCTCCTTCGCGCCGCCCTCGACGGAAGCTTGCGCAACGTGAAAACCCGCACCGATCCGGTGTTCGGCATCGCCGTCCCAACGGAAGTCGCCAACGTCCCGACCGAGATCTTGACCCCGCGCAAGACGTGGAACAACCCGGAGGCCTACGACGTACAGGCTCGGAAACTCGCCGAAATGTTCCGCGACAACTTCACGACGTTCGAGAAACACGTCTCGGACGGAGTCCGTCAAGCGGGACCCATCATCTGAAGGGACGGTTCGTACGAACGGATTCAAAGTCATCCGTGATCCGCTGTGGAACAACATTCAAATGGATTCGCAGGCGCTCGAAGTACTCGACAGCGAGCCACTTCAGCGCCTGCGCTACATCAAACAGCTCGGACACGCGTTTCTGGTCTATCCGACCGCCAACCACACTCGCTTTGAACACGCCGTGGGCACGTATCATCTCGCAAGGCGTGCGCTCTCCCTCCTCGATGAACGCGGCGAGCTGGACAATGTAGATGCCGAAGAGCGGGCGCTCATCCCGCTCGCCGGCCTCGTACACGACGTGGGACACTATCCCTTTTCTCATTCGTTGGAGGAAGCGGGGTTGCCGTCACACGAAGAGCTCGCCATGACACACTTCGCGCATCCATCGCTTCGGTCCGCACTGCGACACACCGGGTTTGAGGATATCGAATCCCGCCTGCAAGCTCTCATAACCGGACGCAGCCAAACGCCGCTTCAGGGGCTCATCTCCGGATCGCTCGACCTGGACAAGCTGGAGTATCTCTCGCGCGATGCCCGGATGTGCGGGGTGCCGTACGGGGCAGTGGACGTCGACCGACTGCTTCATGCCATCACCGTCCTGGACAGCGACGGGGGACCGCGCCGAGTCGGGATTCGGGAAAAGGGTATCAGCGCGCTCGAATCACTCTTATTCGCACGGTATCAGATGTACCGCAACGTGTACTGGCACCACGCCGTTCGTAGCGCGACCGCCATGTTCAAGCGTGCGGTACGCACCGCGCTTGCCCACGGCGAACTAACGGTAGACGCGGTGGCACACAGCACCGACGAAGGTTTGATGCAGCGCCTTCGCGAAACGCATGGCAACGAGATCGCCCTTCGGTTGCGCCAACGCAAGCTCTACAAACGTCTCGTCGATATCGCTGGGGAAGAAGTGCCGGAGGACGCTGGAGATTGGGTCGCGGAGTGCCCGGATCTCGTCGAGCGGGTGGAGAACAAGCTGGCTGCAAAGCTGCAGCTCCAGCCAGGCGAGGTATTGTTGGACTTCCCGGCCAAGGCCAAGATGATCGAGGTCGACATGCCCCTACTCAGGAAGGACGGAACGGTCGAACCGCTGGCAGCTTCCGATGGCACCTCCCAACTGGGGATTCATCGGATAGCCGATGAATTGCACGCACGGGCGCGACGCTTGAGAGTGTTTGCGGCGACGTCCCGGCCCCTGGATCAGCAATACATCCTGCAGCTGGTCGAGCGAAAAAAAAACGAGGTCGAAAGCGACCTCGAAAGCGACATGCTCTGATCGGGGATCGATCTTACAATTCGACTTCACTTGCCTTCGGCGTCCCACCCGCCTCAGCCAGCAACTTGGCGAGGGCACGGTAGTAGCGCGAGTCCTCTTCTCGTTGAGCGTCGTCCATGGCCTTGGCGCACACCTCGAGTGCATACAACAGCGGGCCAAGGTGCACGGCCGCAACTTTGCCGACGGCCTCCGGGTTTGGCCCGCTGCTAGAACCCTGGTCCGGGTCGGTCACACTCCGTCGACGGGACCGTCCACGCGAATGACGATCACCGTCACGTTGTCCAAACCCCCTCGACGATTCGCTTCGTCCACGAGGGCGTCCGCCAACTGCTGAGGCTCGGTCAACCTCGTCATCATTTCACTGAGATCCTCGTCCTCGATCATTCCCGTGAGGCCGTCCGACGCCAAGAGGTAGACATCTCCTGTCTGCAGCGCTCCCGAGTACACGTCCGGAGTGACATCGACGTTCGCCCCAACACAGCGCGTGATCACGTTACTGTAGGGGTGGGTGCGCGCTTCCTCCGGGCTCAAGTACCCGGCATCGACCTGCTCCTGGACGTAGGAGTGGTCTTTCGTGAGCTGTAGCAGATCACCTTTCCGCAACACATACGCCCGGCTGTCGCCGACCTGCCCGATGAGATAATTGTCCCCAAGAACGACCATCGCCGTGGCAGTGGTCCCCATCCCGCGTTTGTCTTGCTCGCTCAACGTGCGCTGAAAAATCGCGGCGTTGGCCTCGATGATCGAATTGCGAATCCGCTCCGAGGCCTCTCGGTCGGTCCGGCTCGAAATGTCCCCCAACTCCCGAGCAATGATCCGTACCGCCATTTCACTCGCCACTTCGCCCGCCGCATGGCCGCCCATACCATCCGCCACGATGAAGACACCCCGATCGGGCACCATGAGGTAATTGTCTTCATTACCGGATCGGATAACTCCGACGTCGGTGCGACCAGCGCTCGTGATGGACATTTTCTGGGGCAAGTTAGTGAGAGGCCAGTTGAGTGTAGGTCGTGGACAAGGTGATTTCACACCGCGGACACATGCGCTCGGCCGGACCCGACGGCGCGCCGATGAATTTCCCAATCATGCCTGCTCCTCGGGCGGGACGATCGCGCCGAATACTTGGGTGCCGCCCCGTTGCCGGACGGAGTCGTCTTTCGTCGATTCGAATACCACGCCGACCTCCCCAAAGCGAATCACGGCCCCGGGAGCGATCGGGGCCTCCCCGGACACGCGGTCCTCATCCACGAACGTCCCATTCGTCGAGTCCAGATCCACCACCACCCAGATCCCCTCGCGGAGCTGGATCTTGGCGTGGGCCGAGGAGACACTCGAATCCGGCACCACCACGTCGTTGTACTCAGCGCGCCCAACGTTAACGATCGGAACCCGAATGGGAAACCGATGGCCTTTGAGTTGGCCCTTCCGCACGATGAGATTCGCGAGGATGCCACCAGCCGGACCTGGGGACGCGGGGGCAGGGGCGGGGGCGGGGGCGGGGGCGGCCGCCGGGGCCTTCCCGGGGCCTGGCGCAGAGCTTGGTGGTGCGGCCGCTGCGGTCCCCTCCGGAGGGGCCGCTGGCTGTGGCGGGGCCGCCGCTGCGGGCGGCCGCCCGTCCATGGGAAGTCCCGGCGCCACTGGTACACCGTGCAGGGTGTCGCCAAGCCGGTATTCGGCCCCGGCCGGCGCACCCCGAGGAGGCGGGGCCGCTGGGCGGGGAGAGGCCGCCGGCTGTGGCGGGACCGCCGGTTGTGGAGGGGCCGCCGGCTGTGGAGGTCCCTGCGCCGATGGTATGCCGTGGAGGGTCTCGCCAAGCCGATACTCGGCCCCGGCTGGCGCACCACGAGGAGGCGGGGCCGCCGGCTGGGGAGGTCCCTGCGCCGCTGGTATACCGTGGAGGGTCTCGCCAAGCCGGTACTCGGCCCCGGCCGGTGCACCCCGAGCGGGCTTGGTCGGACTCGCCTCCGGATCGGTAGCTTCGTCCGCATAGAAACGGAACTCATGGTCACCCACGCGCACCACGTCCGCCCGCGCGAGAAGACGCTGGCCCGCGATCCGCTCGCCATTGACGTAGGTCCCGTTTGAACTGAGGTCCGTCACCACGTAACCCTTCGCCGTAACGAGAATCTCGGCATGGCGACGTGAGACCCTTTTTTGCGGAACGACGATCTCGCAGATCGCTTCCCGACCGAAGACGATCGACGACCCCTCGATCGTATATTCCCGACCGTCCGTGAGGCTCACCAAGCGCCCTCCCGTAGCCGAAGTGGCTTTCCCTTTCTTGGCGGGCTTGCCACTCATCTCCCGCAGCTTGGCGATGTCCTCCGCGCTCACGAATTGCGTGCTACCGCTACGACCCTCATCTACGAATGTGAGTTCGCGACCCCCGACCTCGATCTTGTCACCGTGAAGGAGGGGGGCGGGTTGGGGTCCGAGTTGCACCCCGTTGATGAAGACCGCCGCTTCCTCGGTGACCCGTCGGACCGATACCTGGCCGTCTGCCGACACCATAAGGACGGCATGGTGGGGAGCCAGATCGGCGCCGTCAACCACCAGAAACGACGACGCATCACTACCAATCCCGGCCTCGCCCGGCGGGATCTTGTGACGGTCACCGTCGAGTTCTAGGTAAGCCATTAGGGGTCGCTGTTGATCCTACATTTGTGGGTTTCCAAACTTAGCGGCGCCCCTCTTTCGGTGCAACCGATCGGGCGAGGCGAGTATGATCTCTAAGTGGAACCAAAACAACAACTTAGCTATGTACGCCCCGCGCCACCCTGATGGGGGACCAGACCATTTGTCTCACTTCGGTCTTCCGCTCCCTTCAACCAGCGCCAAAACACCACCGAGCCAAACCCCACCGTTAGATACGACAGAACCAACCGCCACAGCAAAATGTATGACGGCACGAGCTCCCGCGGCACGTAGATCGACATAACGGCGACGGAAAGAATTTCGGCCAGACCGGAGCCACCCGGGGTTGGGGCGAAGTACAAGAGAAACGTGATAAGGGTCTGGAGCAACAAAACATCGAAGAAGTTCACTTGAATGTCGAGCATGCGGAGCACGACGTAGCCAGCCAAGAGCTTATTGGCGTGTGCAAGCGCCGAGACTGGTACGGCGGCCGCCAGCGTCAGCCAGCCACGACCGCGGAAGAACGCCACCATACAGTCGTGGGAACGATCGACGCCCTCCCTCATGGCTTCGACGCGATCGGCCATTCTGCTGCTGCCCCGCGCCTCAAACCAGCCCACCAGCAGGCGGCCAAGACCTTTTGCGTATTTCGGGAAAACAAAAAAGAACAGCATCACCAGACCAATGCCGACGAAGCCGCCCAGGCTGAGCTTGAACAGATCAAAAAGTGTAAAGCTTTGCCCGAGGATTCCGTGTTGCTCGAGCGAGCTACCAGCCCCCATGAAAATCGCGAATGGCCCGGCAATCGCAAAAAAAACCACGGTTGCGACAAAGGTCATCAAGCTCGAAATCATGGCCTCGGGGATCGGCGTGCCGTAGCGCCTGAGCGTGTAGATCATCATTGGCCCGCCGCCGGTTTGGCTTGGCGTGAGAAAACTCGCCCAGGCCGTTAGGCCACCTGCGAGCACCGACCCCTTCAACGAGACGCCAGGATACACGTGGCGCGTGAGGATCCAGAGCCGAAGCCCACCCCCGAACCAGTCCATCGACGCCAGCGCCACCCCGACGAGCACCCACCCCCATTTCAGCGACGTCATCGTGGAGAGGAAGAAGTCCAGGTTGTTCCCGTAGAACAGGAGGGCGCCGAACACGACGAGGGACACCACCGCGAAGATCTCGAGGCCGTGTCTCAGGACACGTGTTGAAACTAGTCTGGCCATCTTATTCGCAACCTACGCCCAGGCGGCGGGGACCGTCAACGACGCTCGTGGGTTTCATGCTCGGCCTTTCGCCCCGGGTTACCTTCCACGTCATGCCGAAAAGCATCGTGATCCGCAACGCCAGGCAGAACAACCTCAAGGGCTTCACGGTTTCGTTTCCAAGGCAGCAACTCACGGTGGTCACTGGCCCGTCCGGATCGGGTAAGAGTTCTCTGGCGTTTGACACGCTCTACGCCGAGGGACAACGCCGGTATGTCGAGTCGTTGTCAACCTACGCAAAGCAATTCCTCGAGCGGATGCCGAAACCGAACATCGACAGTCTCGAGGGTATCTCGCCGGCGGTCGCCATCGAGCAAAAAAACCCAACGACATCGAGCCGCTCGACGGTTGGCACCGCCACGGAGATCTACGACTATCTGCGGTTGCTCTGGGCGCGGATCGGCCGACCGCATTGTACATCGTGTGGCGAGCGAGTGGTGAGTGAATCTCCCAGTACTGCAACGGAACAGCTCATCGCCGAATTCGGTGGTCGGCATATACTCATCACCTTCCCGTTACCGCGCTCCGAGCATCCGGATCACGATCTCCTGTTGGAGAATCTCATGGCAATGGGGTTCGTGCGCATCATGGCCGATGGAGCGGTGCATCGCCTCGAAGAACTCCCATCCAACGTACGTCTCGACTCGGCGGACGTTTCAGTAATCGTTGACAGGGTGAAGGCGACCCCAGCGATGCGCAGTCGCATCGCGGACTCCCTCGCGGTGGCGTTCGCCGAGGGCGATGGGCTTGCTGAAACCGTCATCGATGAAACCCGACGGCAGTTCTCCCAGCGACCACGGTGCCTCTCCTGCGGCAAGCCGGGCGTGGTGCTCTCGCCGAACCTCTTTTCGTTCAACAACCCCCGGGGCGCCTGTGAGACGTGCAATGGATTCGGCGCCGTGCTCGAATATGATGAGTCGCTCATAGTTCCCGATACAGACCGCACACTCGCCGATGGAGCGATCGATCCCTGGACGAAACCGCGCTACGTCGGTCGACGCCGCCTCCTGCGTGAGGTCGCTACCAAACGACGCATACCATTCGACAAACCGTGGAAGAGTCTGAGTGCCGGTCACAAGCGACTCCTCTTGGAAGGCAAGTCCGGTCGTTTCCAAGGCCTCTTGCCGTTTCTTCGCGCACTCGAGCGGAAGCGGTACAAGCAATACATCAGGGTTTTCTTGCGCCAATACCAGAAAGCACACACCTGTCCGGCGTGTAACAGCCGACGCCTGCGCCCCGAGGCCGAAGCGGTGCGCATAGGCGGCCGGTCGATTGGCGACATCGCTCAAGAGACCCCAGCTGCGGTCCTCGCATGGCTCACAAGCCTCGAACTGACACCATTCGAGCGCGACGTCGCTGAATCCATCTTCACAGAGCTAATCGCGCGATTGACGTTCATGGAGGACGTCGGGTTGGGATATCTCACCCTCGCCCGGCAAACCCGTACGTTGTCAGGTGGTGAGGCGCAACGCATCGCGCTAGCCAACGCGCTCGGCGCTCGACTGGTCGACACCCTCTACGTGCTCGACGAACCGTCCATCGGCCTGCACCCGCGGGACATCGACCGGCTGGTGGGGTTGCTCGAGCGTTTGCGCGACGCGGGAAACACCGTCGTCGTCGTGGAACACGATCTCGCCACCTTGAACGCAGCCGATTATATGGTCGAGTTGGGCCCGGGAAGCGGCGCCTCCGGGGGAGAATTGGTTTTTGCGGGTCCGATGGCGGAGGCAGCGTCGGCAGACACATTGACCGCCGCGTATTTGTCGGGGGAGAAAACCATACCGGTGCCCAGTGCAAGGCGTCACGCAGGGCCGAGATGGCTCACGATACATGGAGCCTCACTCCACAACCTCAAGGAAGTCGACGTCGCAATTCCCCTCGGGACCCTGACCGCGGTCACCGGCGTCTCCGGCTCCGGAAAGTCGACGCTGGTGCACGACGTTTTGTATCGCCAACTAGCGCTTCGGCTCAAGGGAGCACACGGAGCGAAGGAGCACCTCGGTGAGGCGGTGGGCGCGGTGAAGGCGATTACCGGATTGGAGGCGCTGAACGACGTCGTGTTGGTGGACCAATCGCCCATCGGACGTTCGCCACGCTCGAACCCGATCACATACGTGAAAGCGTTCGACCAAATACGCCAACTCTTCGCCGCCCAGCCCCTTTCACGCGCTCGGAGTTACTCCCCCACCACGTTCAGTTTCAATGCCCCCCAAGGCGGTCGGTGTACCGAATGCGAAGGGGCCGGCCACGTGCGAATCGAAATGGTGTTTCTGGCCGACGTCTTCGTTCCGTGCGACACATGCGGCGGCACACGATTCGATCGCGAGGTGCTCGATATTCGGATCAAGGGACTCTCGATTCATGACGTTCTCCAGCTGACCGTCGATGAAGCGATCCAACGGTTCCGACACCAAGACAAGCTGGGTCGGACGTTATGGCATCTGCAACAGGTCGGCCTTGGCTATTTGCGCCTCGGCCAGCCAGCCACCACGCTCTCCGGGGGCGAAGCGCAACGCCTCAAGATCGCGCGCCAGTTGGCCAATGTGACGCGCAACGAACGACGTTTGTACATTCTCGACGAGCCCACCACCGGACTGCACTTGGACGATGTCCACACTCTCCTGCGCGTCCTCGATCGCCTGGTCGACGCCGGCCATACCGTTCTGATCATCGAACATCACGTGGACGTCATCAAACGAGCGGATTGGATCCTCGACATGGGCCCGGAAGGAGGAGACGCCGGCGGCCAAATCGTCGCTCAAGGCACTCCGGAAGACATCGCGGTGACCGACACGCACACGGCTCGATATCTGAAAGAGGCGCTCCAGGTTTCGCGTGAGAGTGCTCGAGCACAGGCGGCCATGACGTAGGCGGCGGTGACGCAAATCATTGACCGCCGGACCGGCGAATACAATCTTTGGCACCATGCGCTACTTCATTGCTTGTCTGCTCCTGCTGTTCCTCGCTCCACCAGCCTTCGCTCAAGACCAGAGCACCGGTTCGAGTGGGTCCTACCGACTCCGCCCGGGCGACGTCCTCGTCATCACCGTGTGGGGACAGGACGATTACTCCGGAGAGTTCAAGGTGGACGAAACCGGCCACATTCCGTATCCGGTGCTGGGAGAAATCGACACCCGCGACAAGACCATGACACAGATTCGGGAGGAGATCAGAGTTGGGTTGCAACGCATCTTCAACGAGCCGTTCGTCACGGTCAACCCACAGTTCAAGATCGCCGTGCTGGGGGAGGTGAATAACCCGGGATTGTTCCCCGTGGACCCAACGCTCACGGTGCTCGATATCGTGGCGATGGCTGGGGGTCCCGGTCGAAACGGGAACATCAACAAGATCCAACTCTTGCGTGGCGGTCAAACCTTGGATTTACGGTTTGCACCGGACAGCGTGGGCGCTCTCACGCTGCAGGAGGTCGGACTCCGCTCGGGCGATCAAATCATGATAACCCGCCGCGGCTTCACCGGCGACGACCTTCGGACCCTGCTGAGTATCGTCCAAGTGGCGCTGTCCGTGGCCATATTCGTCACGGTCCTCGGCAACTGACCAGTCGCTTGAAAGTACCGGGCGCGGTGATTAGACTCGATTCCCGTCCGCGGAACACCTAGCGGACCGATCCCGAGTAGCTCAGTTGGTAGAGCAGACGGCTGTTAACCGTCGGGTCGGGGGTTCGAGTCCCTCCTCGGGAGTTCTCCAATA